>JAADEA010000172.1 GCA_013153675.1 Campylobacterota bacterium | reverse complement strand
TATTCCTCTTTTTTGCAGAGATTTTAACATACTCTTCTTCATAATTTCACTTTTGTTATAATCTTTGCCAAAAAGTTAAAGGCAGATAATGGGACTTACAATTACAGAAAAGATATTTTCAGATCATGCGAAAAGAGAAGTAAAAGCAGGAGAGATTGTAAGAGTAGATATTGATATGGTTATTGGTAATGATATTACTACTCCAATTTCTATTAAGGCATTTGAAGAGAGTGGCGCAACAAAGTTGGCAAATCCAGATGGATTTGCAATAGTTATGGATCACTATATTCCTCCAAAAGATATTGCAAGTGCAAATCAGGCAAAAATTAGTAGAGAGTTTGCATATAAACACAATTTAAAATACTTTTTTGATGAGAAAGATATGGGAATAGAGCATGCTCTTTTACCAGAAAAGGGACTTGTTGTTCCAGGAGATATTATTATAGGAGCTGATTCTCATACTTGTACCCATGGAGCTCTTGGAGCCTTTTCTACAGGTATGGGAAGTACTGATATCTCCTTTGCAATTATTACTGGAGGTAATTGGTTTAGAGTTCCAGAGACTATTAAAGTAAATCTAATTAATAAGCCAGCTCCTCATATTTATGGAAAAGATATTATTTTAGAGTTAATTAGACAAATTGGAGTAGATGGAGCTTTATATAAAGCATTGGAATTTAGTGGAGATGCACTTGAATATTTAGGAATGGATGATAGATTTAGTATATGTAATATGGCAATTGAAGCAGGTGCAAAAAGCGGAATTATTGCAGTAGATGATATTACTAAAGAGTATTTAGAGAAAGTTAAAAAAGAAAATGGCTCTTTAAGAAGTGAGCCTAAGTTTTTCTATTCTGATAAAGATGCAACTTATATTCAAGAGATCACTATTGATGTAAGTAAGTTATCACCAGTAGTAGCTTATCCATATTTGCCAAGCAATGGTAGAAGTGTTGAAGAAGCTGTAAAAGATAATATAAAAATTGATCAAGTAATGATAGGAAGTTGTACAAACGGAAGGATTGAAGATTTAAGGATTGCTGCAAAAATTGTTAAAGGAAAAAGAGTTGCAAAACATACAAGAATGATTGTAACTCCAGCTACTCAAAAGATATTTATGCAAGCAGAAAAAGAGGGGCTTATTGATATATTAATTGAAGCTGGTGCGGTGGTTTCAAATCCTACTTGTGGAGCTTGTTTAGGAGGATATATGGGAATATTAGCAGATGGAGAAAAATGTGTTGCTACTACTAATAGAAATTTTGTAGGAAGAATGGGATCAAGAAGTAGTGAGATCTATTTAGCCAACTCTGCAGTAGCTGCTGCAAGTGCAATAGCTGGAAAGATTGCAGATCCAAGAGAGATAGAGTAATGGGAATTAAAGAGGAGATTTTAAAAGTTATTAAAAAGCCCTTTGGGGCTTTAATAGATAGTGAGGATGAGATAAGGCTTATATTAAAAAGGAGGTTAACAAAAAAAGAGTATAAAATTTTTATGGCAAAAGTTGAAGGTAAAAATTTAGAAGAGTTAAAAATAAAATTAAATCTATCTAATGAGAGATTTAATGAGCTACTTTTAAATATTGAAAAGAAATTAAACTCTAATGCAATAAAAGAAGAGATTTTTTCTACTAATTAAAATAAATTTTATAATTAGCTCCACAATATGGTAATATTTTAAGAATATCTTTTAAGTGGGGTTAAAATGAGATATGCTTTTACCATGGTAGAGTTAATATTTACTATTGTAATAATTGCAATATTGGCAATTATTGCTATTCCAAAAATGAATGCTACGAGATATGATGCAAAAGTTTCAGCTGAGCTTAGAAATTTAGAAGTTTGTATTACAGATTTAGCTTCTCAATATACAGCAGTAGGTATAGAGTCTTTAGATTCTGGAGCATGTAAAAATCTCTCTTGTTCAGAGGTTTTATTAGGAGATAAAAAAAATGATGGAAATGTAACAATCTCTTTTATTCATTCAGATAATACTCCAAATTATTGTCAAGAGGTAGAAGATGAGGCGCTAAAGAGAGGAATGAGTGGCAATATCTATTTTGGAGGTAGAAGAGTAGTAATTAATAACTAATATATTCCTCTATCTCATATCTTATCTACACTTTTAATTTTATCCTCTAATATTTACTCCTTTTTATTTCTGTTTTGTTTTTGATTTTAACTTTTATATGTTTTCAATAGGCTTGCTTTTTGAAATAAAAAACTAAAAATATTTCATTTTGAAATATCTATTCTAAAAATATTTCAAATTAGAACTTTTTCCAAAGAATCGAATTTTTTATTGTTATACTCTTCTTAGAAAAAATAAGGAGTTTGTCATGAGAAGAGCATTTACAATGATAGAATTGATATTTATTATAGTAATAATTGGCATTTTGGCATATGAAGCTCTTCCAAAACTCTTTGCTACAAGAGATGATGCAAGAGTCTCAGCTGAAATTAGAAATTTAGAAGTATGTTTAACAGATATTAGCTCTTCATATACAGCTTTTGATAGAGAGAGTCTTGATTCAGCAGCTTGTATGAATATTAAATGTGAAATTATTGAGCTTGGAGATCTAAAGGATGGGAAAGTAGATGTTTTATTTAGAGAGGATAAGAGAACTCCAAATTTTTGTCAAGAGGTAAGAGCTATGGCAATTGAGAGAGGAATGAGTGGAACTTTAACTTTTGGAGGAATGAGAATAGCAAAATAGATCTTTAAACCTCTCTTTAGCCCCCCTTTGATATATTAAAAATAAAAAGGTTTTAGATGTCAAAAATTCCTAAATTTACCCATCTACATCTTCATACAGAATATTCCCTTTTAGATGGAGCAAATAAGATAAAACTATTAGCAAAAAGAGTAAAAGAGTTAGGAATGGAGGCAGTTGCCATGAGTGATCATGGCAATATGTTTGGGGCAATAGATTTTTATACTACAATGAAAAAAGAGGGAATTAAGCCAATTATTGGGATGGAAGCATATCTTCATAATAGTGATGATTTAGAAGATAAATCTACTAAACAGCGTTTTCATCTTTGTTTGTTTGCAAAAAATGAGATTGGTTATAAGAATTTAATGTATCTTAGCTCTATGGCTTATTTAAAAGGTTTTTATTACTATCCAAGAATTAATAAGAAGATTTTAAAAGAGCATAGTGAAGGATTAATTTGTACAAGTGCATGTTTACAAGGAGAGATTAGCTGGCATCTAAATCAAAATGAGAGGAATCTTAAATTTGGAGCAAAAGGTTATGAAGAGGCAAAAAAGATAGCTCTTTGGTATAAAGAGGTATTTGGAGATGATTTTTATATAGAGATAATGAGACATGGTATTAATGATCAACAAAGAATTGATAAAGAGTTAATTAGACTATCTAAAGAGACAGGAATTAAACTTGTAGCTACTAATGATACTCACTATACATTTAAAGAGGATGCTGATGCTCATGAAGCTTTTATGTGTATTGCAATGAACAAACTTTATGATGATCCAGAGAGATTAAGACATAGTGTCCATGAGTTTTATGTTAAATCTCCTCAAGAGTTAGCAAAAATATTTGCAGATATTCCAGAAGCACTTGAAGCTACTCAAGAGATTGTAGATAAGTGTAATTTAGAGTTAAAACTTGGAAACCCAACTCCTCCAAATTTTAAATTTACTCGCCAAAGAGCAAAGATTAGAGGTATCTCTTTGCCAGAGCCAGAGAAGGAATATTCATTGGAAAATGATAAAGTCTTATTTGAATATGAGACAAAAGAGGGATTAAAAAAGAGATTATTAAATGTACCAAAAGAGAAACATCAAGAGTATTGGGATAGATTAGAACATGAGATAAATATTATAAATAAAATGAAATTTCCAGGTTATATGCTAATTGTTTGGGACTTTGTAAGAGAAGCAAAAGAGATGAAAATTCCTGTTGGACCAGGAAGGGGGTCTGCTGCTGGATCATTGGTGGCTTACTCTTTAGGGATAACTGATATAGATCCAATGCCATATGGACTACTCTTTGAGAGATTTTTAAATCCAGAGAGGGTCTCTATGCCAGATATTGACATGGATTTTTGCCAAAATAGAAGACAAGAGATTATTGATTATGTAATTAAAAAGTATGGTAGAGTAAATGTAGCTCAAATTATTACATTTGGTAAACTTTTGGCAAAAGGTGTAATTAGGGATGTAGCAAGAGTTCTTGGGATGCCTTATGCTAAGGCAGATGCTTTTGCTAAATTGATTCCTGATGAGCTTGGAATTACTCTAAAAGATGCTTATGAGAAAGAGCCAAAGATAAAAGAGTTAATTCAAAAAGATCCATTAGCCAAAAAGGTGTGGGAATTTGCCCTTTCACTTGAGGGGTTAAATAGAAATGCAGGAACTCATGCAGCAGGTGTAGTCATATCAAATGAGCCTTTATGGGAAAAAACTCCCCTATTTAAACCAAGTGGGCAAGATACAATTGCTACTCAATATAGTGGTAAATATATTGAAGATGTAGATTTAATTAAGTTTGACTTTTTAGGATTAAAGACACTAACAGTTATTGAAGAGGCTTTAAAACTTGTAGAAAAGAGACATAATATTAGGATTGACTTTAAAAAGTGTGATATTAATGATCCAAAAATTTATGAATATATCTCAACAGGAGAGACATTAGGACTCTTTCAGATTGAATCAAAAGGTATGCAAGATTTAGCAAAAAGATTAAAACCAAGTGGTTTTGAGGATATTATTGCGATGCTTGCTCTATATCGTCCTGGTCCTATGGAATCGGGAATGGTAGAGGATTTTATAAATAGAAAACATAAAAGAGCCAAAATTACATATATGTTTCCAGAGCTTGAGCCAATATTAAAACCTACATATGGAGTAATTGTATACCAAGAGCAAGTTATGCAAATTGTGCAAACAATTGGAGGATTTACATTAGGTGGTGCTGATTTAGTTAGAAGAGCAATGGGGAAAAAGATAAAAGAGGAGATGGATAGATTAAAAGGGGAGTTTGTTAAAGGGGCAAAAAGGAATGGTTTTGATGAGACAAAAGCAGCAGAGCTTTTTGATTTAATAGTTAAATTTGCTGGATATGGGTTTAATAAATCCCACTCAGCTGCTTATGCGATGATTACATTTTATACTGCCTATTTAAAATATTACTATCCAACCGAATTTATGGCAGCCCAATTAACACTTGAAAAGGATAATACTACAAAGGTTGTTAAGTATGTAGATGAAGTAAAAAGGATGGGAATTGAACTTTTACCTCCTGATATTAATAGATCAGATTTAGCTTTTGTAGCAGATAAGATAGATAATAAAGATATTATTCTCTTTGGATTAGGTGCAATTAAGGGAGCAGGAGATATTGCAATTAGTTCTATCTTAGAGGCAAGAGGTGATGGTAAGTTTAAAGATTTAAGTGATTTTATATCAAGAGTAGATTCAAATAAGGTTAATAAAAAGGTTCTTGAATCTTTAATTAAAGCTGGAGCACTTGATAGCTTTGGATATAGTAGAAGAGCTCTTTTAACCCAAATAGAAAAGATTTTAGAGGCAGCTCAAAAAGTAGCCCTTGCTAAAAAAATGGCTAAATCATCTCTTTTTGGAGAGGGTGAAGAGATGGTAAGAGTAGAGATAGATATAGATGAGATGCCAGAGTATGATTTAAAAGAGATTTTAGCATTTGAAAAAGAGACACTTGGATTTTATGTATCAGGACACCCTTTAGATAAATATAGAGATGATTTAGAGAAGATAAACTATACTCTAAGTTCTGAAATAGATGATTTAGCAGATGGTTCTGAAGCACTAATTGTAGGTAAAGTTGAAGAGATTAAAGAGAAAATATCTAAGAAAGGGCACAAATTTGCATTGGCAAATATTTTAGATTTACATGGGAATATCGAGTTAATGTTATTTTCTGATAAGTTAGAAGAGTTAGAAAATAAATTTGATCTAAATGAACCAATTGCATTTAAAGTTAGAGTTAGTAAACATGATGAATTTACAAGATTAACTCTTTTAAAGATAGAATCTTTAAATGAAGCAAAAAGGGAAAAGGTTGATATTAAAAGAGAGATTAAAGATGAGCTAAAAGAGGAGTTAGAGCCTTTAATTTTAGCAATTAATCTAATGCCAGATCCAAAAATTGCTGAAGAGCTATTTTGTTTAGCCCAAAAATATCCTGGCAAACATCCTTTAAAATTGGTAATTAAGAGTAAAGATGTAGATGTGGTAATAGAGTCAAAGATAAAAGTTAGTCTTGATATTATAAATGATGTAAAAGATCTTGGAGTAGTAGCTATTAAAGAGGCGAGTTAGAATGTGAAAAATCTACTCACCTCTTAAAACTTTTTAGGAAAAAAGTGCTAAATTAGTTGAATTTATATATTATATTATGTGTAGCTAAGAAACAAAAGAGAAAAATAGATCCCTTTGAATTTCTTTTATCCCTTTTTTTATTCCTTTGATTGATATACTTTAGCTATTAAAAAAGATTAAAAGGAGACTTAATGAGCGATAAGCCAAAAATTGTTTGGACAAAAATAGATGAAGCTCCAGCACTTGCCACATATTCTCTATTTCCAATTGTAAAGAGTTTTTTAAAGCATGCAGGAGTTGATATAGAGCAAAGAGATATTTCGCTTGCTGGAAGGGTAATTTCTCAATTTCCAGAGTATTTAACTCCAGAGCAAAGAATTGATGATGAGCTTGCATATTTAGGCGAATTGGTTAAAAAACCAGAGGCAAATATTATAAAGCTTCCAAATATTTCAGCATCTATTCCACAGCTAAAAGCTACTATTGCTGAGTTAAAAGAGCAAGGATATAATCTACCAGATTTTCCAGAAAATCCTCAAACTCCAGAAGAAAAAGAGATTAGAGAGAGATATAATAAATGTTTAGGTAGTGCAGTAAACCCAGTTTTAAGAGAGGGAAATTCAGATAGAAGAGCAGCAGAGGTTGTAAAGAAATTTGCTCAAAAACATCCTCATAAATTAAAGCCTTTTGAACCAAATCCAAAGGCAAAAGTTGCTTATATGCAAACAGGTGATTTTTATGAAAATGAGCAATCTGTAATTGCAACTAAAGCCGGAGATTGGACAATAGAGCTAAATGGAAAAGAGCTTAAAAAGATTGAGAATGTTGAAGAAAAAGAGGTTGTGTCTGCTTCTTTTATGTCTGCAAAGGCTCTAAGAGAGTTTTTAGCTCAAACTATTCAAGAGGCAAAAGAGAAGGGACTTTTATGGTCTATTCACCTAAAAGCTACAATGATGAAAGTTAGTGATCCAATTATATTTGGACATGCAGTTGAGGTATTCTTTAAAGATCTATTTGAACAATATAAAGATGAGTTTGAAAAACTTGGAGTAAATCCAGATTTAGGACTTGGTGATTTGCTTAAAAAGATTGAAAACTCTCCAAAAAAAGATGAAATAATTGCTAAAATTGAAGAGATTGTAAAAAGAGGCGAGCCAGATATTGCTATGGTAGATAGCGATAAGGGAATTACAAATCTACACTTCTCTAATGATATTATTATTGATGCTTCTATGCCACCAGTAATTCGTGATGGTGGAAAGATGTGGAATAAAGATGGAGAATTACAAGAGACTCTTGCAGTAATTCCAGATAGATCTTATGCAAGAATGTATGAAGAGATTTTAGAAGATGCGAAGAGAAATGGTCAATTTGATCCAGCAACAATGGGGCATGTAAGTAATGTTGGATTAATGGCAAAGAAAGCTGAAGAGTATGGAAGCCATCCATATACTTTTAGAATTCCAGAAGATGGAGTAGTAGAGGTAAAAGATAGTGATGGTAATGTGGTAATGAGCTTTAATGTAGAAAAAGGTGATATTTGGAGAGCATATAGAGCAAAAGATATTGCTATTAAAGATTGGATAAGACTTGCTCATGAGAGAGGAAAATTAACTGGTGATCCAGTAGTATTTTGGCTTGATAGCAATAGAGCACATGATGCTAATTTAATTAAAAAAGTAGTTGAGTATTTACCTCCTTTACTTGAAAAAGAGCCAATTGAATATCATATTATGGCACCAAAACTTGCTATGAGATTTACTCTAAAAAGAGTTAGAAAAGGACTTAATACAATTAGTGCAACAGGAAATGTATTAAGAGATTATCTAACTGACCTATTCCCAATTTTAGAGCTTGGAACAAGTGCTAAGATGATGAGTATTGTTCCATTGCTTGCAGGTGGAGGATTATTTGAAACTGGTGCTGGTGGAAGTGCTCCAAAACATGTTCAACAATTTCTAAAAGAGGGACACCTAAGATGGGACTCTTTAGGTGAGTTTTTAGCGTTAGCTGAATCTTTAAGAATGATTTATAATAAGAGTCATGATGAGAAAATTGGAGAGTTTGTAAAAGCTATCGATAAAGCAAATGAAGCATATTTAGAAAATAATAAAGCTCCAAGTAGAAAAGCGGGAGAGCCAGATAATAAAGCAAGCCACTACTATTGGGCACTATATTTAGCTAAAGCTTTAGCAAATAGTAAAGATGAAGAGATTGCTAAGAAGTTTGCTCCAATTGCAAAAGAGCTTGAAGAGAATGAAGAGCAAATTTTAAAAGAACTATTAGCTATTGAAGGAAATCCTCAAGATATTGGCGGATATTACCACCCAGATGATGCTAAAGCTGAAGCTGCAATGAGACCAAGCCAAACTTTAAATAAAATTATAGATAATATTTAATTCTCCCTTTTGGGAGAACTCCCAGCAAAATTAGTGCAAAATATAATTGAGTGTCTCCATTGAGTTATATTTTGCCAAATAAGGGGGAGTTAATTAGAAGAATATAGAAAGGTTTATAATGCATAAAAAGGGAAAAAAAGTAACAATTATAGGCGCTGGAAATGTTGGAGCAACAGTTGCTTATTCATTGGCAATGAATGGAACTTGCCATGAGATATTTTTAAGAGATAGAGCTCCAGAGATTGCAAAAGGAAAAGCACTTGATATGAGTCAGGCTGCAAATGCAGCAAGGCAGCATACAGTTGTAAGAGTAGCAGAAGAGGCAAAAGATATTGAAGGGAGCGATGTTGTTGTAGTTACTGCAGGAAGCCCAAGAAAGCCTGGTATGAGTAGAGAAGATCTTTTAATGATTAATGCTGGGATTATAAAAGAGGTAACTCATGATATAAAAAAGTATGCTCCAGATTCAATAATTATTATGGTTTCAAATCCGCTTGATGTAATGACCTATGTAGCACTAAAAGAGAGCGGCTTTCCAAAAGAGAGAGTTGTAGGAATGGCTGGAATTTTAGATAGTGCAAGAATGGCTCACTTTATTTATGAAAAGATTAAATATGGAGCAGGGCAAATTAGAGCCTCTGTTATGGGGGGACATGGGGATGATATGGTTCCTCTTCCAAAATTCTCAACAGTAGCTGGAGTGCCTTTAACAGATATTTTAACTAAAGAAGAAATTGATGAGATAGTTGAGAGAACAAAACATGGAGGAGCAGAGATTGTAGGTTATCTAAAAACTGGATCAGCTTACTATGCTCCAGCTAAATCTACTGCTATTATGGTAGAAGCTATTTTAAAAGATACAAAACAGATTCATCCATGTGCTGTCTATTTAGATGGTCATTATGGATATAGAGATGTGGTATCTGGTGTGCCAGTTGCTCTTGGAGCAAATGGGGTTGAGAAGCTTTTTGAGGTAACTTTAGATGAAGAGCAAAAGAAAAAATTTGCAAAGAGTGTGGATTCTGTAAGAAGAATGATTAACTATTTAAAAAAAGAGAACTTCTTTAGTAATCCAGAAGATAATATAATCAAACAATAAGGGGTTAAAATGAGAGAGATAAATTATGAAGATATTGTAAAGAGTGTAAAAGCAATGGTAATGCATACTGCTACCCATCTTCCAGAAGATGCCTTAAATGCTATAAAGAAGGCTTATGAGAATGAAAAGTCAGAGGTTGCTAAATCTGTTTTAAAACAGATTTTAGATAATGCTGAGCTTGCAGCTAAAGAGGAAAAACCTCTATGTCAAGATACAGGTTTGGCTGTATTTTTTGTAAAAGTTGGACAAGATGTAAAAATTAAAGGGGGTCTTTTAAGAGACGCTATAAACGAGGCAACTGAACAAGCATATAAAGAGGGTTATTTAAGAGCAAGTACTTGTGATTGTTTTGATAGACACAATTTAAAAGATGAGATTGGTTATAACCTTCCTGCAATTATCCATTTTGATATAGTAGAAGGGGATAAGATAGATATTGAGTATGCTGCAAAAGGTGGTGGTAGTGAGAATGTAAGTAGAGCTACTGTTCTTGCACCAGCTCAAGGAAAAGAGGGAATTAAAGAGTTTGTTAAAAAGGTGGTTAGTGATGCTGGTCCAAATCCGTGTCCTCCAATTATAGTAGGAGTTGGAATTGGAGGAACATTTGAAGTAGCAGCAATATCAAGTAAACATGCTCTATTTAGAGAGGCTGGAACTCCAAATCCAGATCCTGAACTTGATGCTTTTGAAAAAGAGATTCTTGAAGAGTTAAATAAACTTGGAATTGGTGCAATGGGAATGGGAGGAACTCAAACAGTATTGGCAGTTCATATAGAGAAAAATCCTTGTCATATTGCAAGTTTGCCTGTGAGTGTAAATGTTCAATGCCACAGCTCAAGACACTCTCATATTACAATCTAATAAAGGATAAGATATGGCAGAATATAAAATGACAACACCTCTTAGTAATGAAGATATAGAGAAACTAAAAGCTGGAGATATTGTATATTTAAGTGGAGTAATATATACAGCAAGAGATGCAGCACATAAAAGACTTGTAGAGTTAATTGAAAAGGGAGAAGAGCTACCTTTTGAACTTGAGGGAAGTGTGATTTATTATGTGGGACCAACACCTCCAAAGCCAGGAGAGCCAATTGGAAGTGCAGGACCTACTACAAGTTATAGAATGGATAGTTATGCTCCAATTTTAATTAAACATGGGCAAAAGGGAATGATAGGAAAAGGTAAAAGAAATCAAGAGGTAAGAGATGCATGCCAAAAATATAAGGCTGTATATTTTGGAGCAACAGGGGGAGCTGGAGCATTAATCTCTAAAGCAATTAAGAGTGCAGAGATTATTGCCTACCCAGAGCTTGGACCAGAAGCAATTAGAAAACTTGTAGTAGAAGATTTTCCAGTAACTGTGATTAATGATGCATATGGCAATGATCTTTACGAGATTGGAAGAAAAAAATATGAAGTAAAAGATTAATCCCTCTTTGAGGGATTTTAATATCTCCATTTTTTCTTGCTTTTTAAATCAATAATTTTTGGTTGGTTATAATACTCTCAAAAAAAGAAAGGTTTTTTATGTCTATTGATGCTTCTCATCTACAAAGATTAAAAAGTGGTGCAATTTTACTTGGAGTTGTAATTTTAGTAGGAGTAATTAATATTCCTTTTATTGTTTGGCTATTTTTAGGTGCTATCTATCTACTTTCATTTTGGGAGGCTCAAAATCTATTTAAAGTAGATAATAGATATCTTTTAATAGGTGCTGTTATTTTATGGATTATTGGTGGAGCATGGGAACATCCAATAGATATGATATTTGGAGCTATTGTCATTTTAACTTCAATTATTCTATATAAGCAAAATATGCCCCTTAGAGCTATTTTTCCATTTTTATATCCAACGGCTGGGATATTTTTTATTTGGATGTTATATTTAGAGTATGATATTGAAGGATTATATTCTCTTTTAGTAATAGTAGCTCTAAGTGATATTGGAGCCTACTATATTGGTAAAAAGTTTGGTAAAGAGAAATTTTCCATTATCTCTCCAAATAAGACAGTAGAAGGGGTATATGGAGGACTTGCTCTTGGAACAATAGGTGGAATGATTATGTTAAGTAATTTTTTAGAGCTTCCACTTTTAGCATCTTTATTTTGTTCGTTAGCTGTATCTTTGGCTTCTATCTTTGGAGATCTTTTTGAGAGCTATTTAAAAAGAGAGGCTGGAGTAAAAGATAGCTCAAATTTAATTCCAGGTCATGGAGGAATATTAGATAGAATAGATGGATTTTTATTTGGTAGTGTAATTTTATATCTACTTTTAGCACTATTTTCTTTTTAGCCAATGAACTCTTTAGTTCTTCTTGGTTCTACTGGCTCAATAGGGATTAATACCCTTGATATTTGTAGAAGATTTAATATTAGGGTAGAAGCTTTAGTAGCAAGAGAAAATAGTAAGCTTTTACAAAAGCAAATTGATGAATTTAAACCAAAATATGTAGCTATTTTAAATAAAGATAGAGCAAAAGATCTAAGCGGGGCAAAGATATTTACTAAAGAAGAGGGAATTTTAAGAGTAATTGAAGAGAGCTCTTCAAAATTGGTAGTAAATGCTTTAGTTGGTCTAAGTGGTTTAAAACCTACTCTAAGAGCCCTTAAATTAAATAAAAAGATAGCTTTAGCAAATAAAGAATCTTTAGTAGTTGGTGGAGCCTTTTTAGATACAAAAGATATTGTTCCAATTGATAGTGAACATTTTGCCCTAAACTATCTTTTAAATGATAAAAAGATAAAAAGGTTAATTATTACTGCAAGTGGAGGAGCTCTAAGAGATTGGAGTATAGATGATTTAAAAAGGGCTACCTTTATAGATGCTCTAAAGCATCCAAATTGGTCTATGGGAGAGAAGATTACAATTGATAGTGCTACTATGGTAAATAAACTTTTTGAACTTTTAGAGGCAAAGTGGCTTTTTAAAAATAACAATATAGATGCATATATAGAAGAGAGATCATTAATTCATGCTCTAATTGAATTTTTAGATGGTTCTATTAGTGCTCATATAAGTAGAGCTGATATGAGATTGCCTATTGCTTATGCTATTTTAGAAGATGTATCATTTAATGTTATTGAGCCTTTAGATCTAAAAGATTTTGCTAATATTTCATTAAAGGAGATAGATTCTAATAGGTATCTTGTATGGAAGATTAAAGATGATCTTTTAAAAAATCCAAAAAGAGGTGCTATTTTAAATAGTATTAATGAGGCTGCAATTTTAAAATTTAAAAGAGGCGATCTTAATTTTTATGATTTTATGAAGCTAATATTAGATAGTTATATAAGATTTTCTAACCTTACTATTAATTCAATTGAAGATATTTTTGAGATAGATAAAAAGATAAAAAAAGAGATAAAATAGGAAAAATTATGAAGATAGCTACTGTTTTTGGAGCTTCAAAAGCTCCTTCAAAAGAGCTCTATAATAGTGGAGTAGAACTTGGAAACTTTTTAGCAAGTAGAGGTTTTATTATAAAGTGTGGTGGTTATGGCGGTTTAATGGAAGCTGTTAGTAAAGGAGCAAGAGAGAGGAATCAAGAGGTAATTGGTGTTGGTTTAGAGAGTTTTAATAGATATAGACTATTTAATCCATATATTACAAAGAAGATAGTAGCAAAGGATCTATTTGAGAGATTAAAGATCCTTATTGAAAATAGTTCTATCTATATTGCTCAAGAGGGAAGTGTGGGTACTTTAAATGAAATTTTTATGGTTTTAGCACTTTTAAAAGGGAATTTATTAGATAAAATTCCATTAATATTGATTGGAAAAGAGTATATCAATATGAGAAGTTGCTCATTTTTAGATAGAGACTTTTTTGAAAATAGCTTTATCTATGAGAGTGTAGATCAATTTAAAGAGGCGTTTGATAAAGATGAATTTAATATTAAGTATTGAAAGCAGTTGTGATGATACATCAATTGCTCTTAGTGATATAAATAGTTTAAAGGTAGTAAGAGAGCTAAAATTATCTCAAGAGAAGGAGCACTCTCAATATGGAGGTGTAGTTCCTGAATTGGCAAGTAGGCTTCATGCAGTAGCAATTCCAGCCCTAATTGCTAAGGTAAAAAATTACTTTCCATATATTAAAGCTGTGGCAGTTACCAATAGACCAGGGCTTTCTGTTACATTGCAAGAAGGAATCATTGCTGCAAAAGCTCTTAGTGCCTTTTTAGATGTGCCCATTATAGGAGTTAATCATCTAAAAGGTCATATATATTCTCTATTTATTGAAAAAAAAGAGAAGTTTCCTTTAATTGTGCTTTTACTCTCAGGGGGTCATACTCAAATAATAAGAGTTAGCTCTTTTAATAAAATGGATATTTTAGCCTCAACTATGGATGATAGTGTAGGAGAGAGCTTTGATAAGGTTGCAAAGATGTTAGGGTTAGGTTATCCAGGAGGTCCTATTATTGAAGAGTTAGCAAAAGATGGGGATGAAAATAGATTTAATTTTCCTATACCTTTAAGAAACTCTCCTAAAATAGCCTTTTCTCTTTCTGGATTAAAAAATGCAGTAAGGATTGAGATAGAGAAGTTAAAAGAAAAAGGAGAACTTACTTTAAAAGATAAAAGAGATATTGCTGCCTCTTTTCAAAAAGCTCTTACTCTTCATCTATTAGATAAGACAAAAAAGATTATTAAGAAAGAGGAAATTAGAGATTTTGCTATTGTAGGTGGTGTAAGTGCAAATTTATATATAAAAGATAAATTTAAAGAGCTATTAGAAAAGTATAATATGAATCTCTTAACTCCTCCATTAAAGTGGTGTATGGATAATGGGGCAATGATCGGAAGATATGCTATTGCCTCTTATAAGAGGGCTAAATTTGATAAAATTGAGACTTTAGAGGCTATTGCTACAAAAAAAGGTGATCCTTTAGCTTAATTAAAAGAGGAGATTATGGAGAATTTATATAATTTAAATATTGAAAGAGCCGTTCTTTCTGCAATTATTTTTGATCCAAAGATCTATGAAGAGGTAGCTGCAAGATTAAAACCAAAAGATTTTTATCTTCCATTTCATCAACATCTATTTATGGCTATGGAGAGTTTGATTGCTAAAGATTTGCCAATTGATGAAGAGTTTTTAAAAGAAGAGTTAGAGAGTAAAAATCAATTTGATGAAGAGGCTTTTTTATTGGTTCTCTCTGCCAATCCAATTACAAATACTAAAGCTTATGTGGAAGAGATTAAGGCAAAAGCGAATAAAAGAGAGCTTGTTTTATTGGCAACTGAGATAAAAAAGCTTACAATTGAAGAGGATGTTGATGTTGTAGAGGTAATGGATAGAGTAGAAAAAAAGCTCTATGAAATTACTCAAGAGAGTGTAGGTGAGGATTTTAAAACATCTAAAGATATTGCTCTATCTACTCTTGAAGAAATTAAAAGGATAAAAGAGCTTGGTAATAGAAAGTTAATTGGAGTTGATACAGGCTTTAAGAGTTTAAACGAAAAGACAAGTGGTTTTGGTAAAGGAGATTTAATAATAGTGGCTGCTAGACCTGCTATGGGAAAGACAGCATTAGTTTTAAATATGGCTCTAAAAGCAATAGAAAGAGATGAAGGGGTAGCTTTTTTCTCTTTAGAGATGCCAGCTGAACAGTTAATGTTAAGGATGCTCTCTGCAAAGACCTCTATTCCCCTTCAAAAACTTAGGGTTGGAGATTTAAATGATGATGAATGGATTAGACTCTCAAATGCAATAGATGAGTTGAGCTTTAAGAAGTTATTTGTAGATGATAGTGGCTATGCTACAATACATCATGTAAGAAGTAAGCTAAGAAAATTAAAATCTCAACATCCTGAAATATCGATGGCAATAATTGATTATCTTCAGTTAATGAGTGGAGATAATAGGAGCAAAGAGGGCAGACAACAAGAAATTAGTGATATATCAAGAGGATTAAAACAGCTTGCAAGAGAGTTACAAATACCAATTATCGCTCTTTCTCAGTTAAATAGATCTCTTGAATCAAGAGAAAATAAAAGACCAATGCTAAGTGATTTAAGAGAGTCTGGAGCAATTGAACAAGATGCAGATATTATTCTTTTTGTATATAGGGATGATGTATATAGAGAGTTAAAAGAGAAAGAAAAGGAGATGAAGGCAAAAGCTGCTGGTAAAGAGTATAAAAGCAATTTTAAAAGAAAAGAAGAAGAGATTGCAGAGATTATTATTGGAAAGCAAAGAAATGGACCAACGGGTACTGTAGAGCTTATTTTTCAAAAGAAATTTACAAGATTTGTTGATGCTTCATCCTCTTCCTTTGAGATTATCTATGAAGATGGAAATATTGATACCTCATCAGGAAATATTGATATTCCAATAATCTAATATGCTCTCTCCTCCATCTCTTTTTAATAATAAAAAAGAGATATATTACTTTTTGATTTTTGTTATTTTTATTTTAATTATAAGATTTGCTCTTTTTTATGTAGAATATATAGATTTTAAGAAAAAAGAGATCTACTACAAAAATCTATTTGTTCAAAAGTTTTTTAGATTAAACAATAAAAATATTGTAAGAGCAAAAGATAAAAAAGGAAGAGTATTTTATATTATCTTAAATAAAAACTACTATTTAAAGAGTGATGATTTAGTTAGAGTAAGAATCTATCCAAAAGAGTCTTCTTTTTATTTTTTAGATTATCTACACTATCTCTATATAAAAGGTGAAATTATTGGAAAAATTTCCTACTCTTCTTTAAAAGCTAATTTAAAAAAGAAGATATTTAATATTCATAAAAATAGAGATATTGCCCAATTTTATAGTGCTATATTTTTAGCTTATCCAATATTTTCTTCTCTTAGAGAAAAACTCTCAGCACTTGGTATATCTCATTTAATAGCAATTAGTGGATTTCATTTAGGAATTATATATTTTGTAATATTTTTACTTTTTGGTTTAATATACTCTTTTTTTCATAAAAGATTATTTCCTTTTAGAGATAAGCAAAGAGATATTGGAATTATAGCAATTGGTATTGT
>JAADEA010000015.1 GCA_013153675.1 Campylobacterota bacterium | reverse complement strand
ACTCTATTGTTAAAAGACATGGAGGAGTAGATAATGCTTCAACAGGATTTGATTATACCCACTATTTTATAAAAACATCTACTCAAAATCTTCCTATGGCTCTTGGACTATTTGCAGAAGTAATGGAAAATTTAAATCTAAAAGAGGATGAATTTGAAAGAGAAAGAAAAGTTGTAGCAGAAGAGAGAAGATGGAGAACAGATAACAATCCAATAGGATATCTATATTTTAGGCTATTTAATGAGCATTATATTAGAAGTCCATACCATTGGACACCAATTGGTTTTATGGAAGATATCCAAAGTTGGAGTATAGATGATCTAAGAGAATTTCATAAAAGATATTATAGTCCAAATAATGCTATTTTAGTAATTGCTGGAGATATTAATCCTAAAGATGCCTTTAAGATAGCAAAAGAGAAATTTGAGCATATAAAAAGTAGATCTCCTCAATATAAATGTGCTTTATTAAATAATATTAAAACTAATGAGCCTCCAAAAGATGGAGCAAAAAGAGTTATTATAAATAAAAATAATAATAGAGCAGAGACTATTGCTATTGCCTTTTCAATTCCAAATTTTAAAGATAAAGATCAAGTAGCTCTATCTGTTATTAGCGAAATATTAAGCAATGGAAAAAGTAGCAGATTATATAAAAGTTTAGTAGAAGAAAAACAAATTGCAAATCAAGTATATGGATATAATATGGAACTAATTGACCCTGGAGTATTTATATTTTTTGCTGTTGCAAATCCAAATGTAAAAGCAGAAGATTTGGAAAAAGCAATTAAAGAAGAAATAGAAAGATTAAAAAATACACTTGTAACTAAAGAGGAGTTAAAGAGAGTAAAACTTACAACTAAAGTGGAATTTATTCATCAGTTAGAGAGCTCTTCATCAACTGCTACACTATTTGGGAGCTATTTAGCAAGGGGAGATATAAAACCTCTTCTTGAGTATGAAGATAATTTAGATAAAATTACACCTGAAGTTATACAAGAGGTAGCTAAAAAATATTTTGATTTTAATAGATCTACCACTATTATTTTGAGGAGAAGCAAATGAGTAATCAAATATGCGGAGCAATGACCGCTTTAATTACCCCTTTTAAAAATGGAAAGTTGGATGAAGTAACTTATGCCCAACTTATTCAGCGCCAAGTAGCAAATGGAATAGATGCAGTAGTTCCAGTGGGAACAACAGGAGAGAGTGCAACATTAAGCCATGATGAGCATAAAAGATGTATAGAAATTGCTGTTGAAGTATGTAAAAATACAAATACAAAAGTTGTAGCAGGAGCTGGAAGTAATGCTACACATGAAGCAATAGATATAGCAAAACATGCTCAAGAGTGTGGTGCAGATGCTATATTATCAGTAGCTCCATATTATAATAAACCAACCCAAGAAGGACTATATCAACACTATAAAGCAATAGCCAACTCTATCTCTATTCCAGTTCTACTATATAATGTACCAGGTCGAACAGGAGTAGATATTAAACCTCAAACCGTATATAGACTATTTGATGAAGTTGAAAATATATATGGAATAAAAGAGGCAACAGGCTCAATGGAAAGAGCAGTAGATTTGCTTGCTAATAGAAAAGAGTTATGTTTAGTAAGTGGTGATGACGCTATTGATTATCCTCTTTTAGCTAATGGGGCAAAAGGAGTTATTTCAGTAACAGCAAATTTACTTCCAGATCTAAAAAGTGCACTTGTCCACAAAGCATTATCAGGAGATCTTAAAGGATCAAAAGAGATAAATGATATGCTATATCCTATAAATAAAGTCCTTTTTATAGAAAGTAATCCTATTCCTATTAAAGCAGCAATGTATATTGCTGGATTGATTGAATCTTTAGAGTATAGACTACCTCTTACTCCACCATCTAAAGAAAATATGAAAAAAATTGAAGAGGTAATAAAAAATTACAAAATAGTAGGAGCAATTTTATGAGTAACAAAACATTGGTAGTAACTGGCGGAACAAGGGGCATTGGTAAAGCTATTGTAGAAAAGTTTGCAAAAAATGGAATAGATGTAGCATTTACATATAATTCAAATGAAGAGCTTGCTAAGAGTATAGAAGAGGAGATATCAAAAAAGTATAATGTTAAAGTTAAAGGCTATCCACTAAATATTTTAGAGCCAGAACAATTTAAAGAACTATTTAAAAAAATTGATGAAGATTTCGATAGAGTAGATTTTTTTGTAAGTAATGCAATGATCTATGGAAGAAGTGTAGTTGGCGGATACGGTAAATTTATGAAACTTAGACCAAGAGGATTAAATAATATATGGACTGCTACTGTAATTGCATTTGTAATGGGAGCTCAAGAGGCTGCAAAGAGAATGGAAAAGGTTGGAAAAGGGGCAATTGTTGCGATTAGTTCAACTGGAAATAGAGTATATATTGAAAATTATGCTGGGCATGGAACAAATAAAGCCGCAATTGAAACAATGGTAAAATATGCAGCAGTTGAACTTGGAGATAAAAATATTAGAGTAAATGCAGTAAGTGGAGGTCCAATTGAAACTGATGCCCTAAAGGCATTTACAAATTATGAAGAGGTTAAAGCAGAAACTATTAAAAGAAGTGCCCTAAATAGAATGGGTACTCCAGAAGATATGGCAAATGGAGTCTACTTTTTATGTAGTGATGATGCAAGTTGGATTACAGGAGAGACATTAGTAATCGATGGAGGAACAACTTTTAGATAATGTCTAAAAATATTAATATTCCAAATATATTAGCCTTTATAAGGCTACTCTTAGCACCTGTTTTATTTTTATTATTAGTAGAGAGAGATTTATTTAGTAATATACACTCAAGTTGGCTCGATTTTTTTGCAGCATTTATATTTGTAGTAGCAAGTATTACAGACTTTTTTGATGGATATATTGCAAGAGAATTTAATCAAATTACCAAATGGGGTGCTATTTTAGACCCTCTTGCAGATAAAATGTTGACACTTGCCGCATTTTTAGGTCTTATGATGTTACATAGAGCAAATCCTTGGGCAATATATTTAATTTTAACAAGAGAGCTTTTTATTACCGGACTTAGAGTTAATGCTATCTCATATGGAATTGATATTAGTGCTAAATGGATGGGTAAAGTTAAGACTGTATCTCAAATGATAGCAATTGGCTTTTTATTAATGAATTGGCCCTTTGGAGAGCTATTGCTTTGGATTGCTGTATTTTTTACCCTCTATTCTGGATATGAGTATATAAAAGAGTTTATAGAAAAGAGTTCTTAACTCTTTTTATCACACACCTCTACCCTCACCTTTGTAATTCCTTTTTCTAAAATACCAAGTTTTTTTGCAGCATAATCTGTAAGATCTATAATACGACCTTTAATATAAGGTCCCCTATCATTAATTCTTACAATAACACTTTTGCCTGTCTCTAAATCTGTTACTTTCACAAATGTATTAAATGGTAAACTCTTATGAGCCGCAGTTAGAGCATTTATATTTAACCTCTCTCCATTAGCAGTTAATCTCCCATGCCATCTCTTCCCATAATAAGAGGCAATTCCAACACAACAATAGTTTTTTACCTCCTCTTTAGTCAATTTTTTACCCTTTTTAAAGCTATAACTACTATTTATACTCTCTTTAGGTTTTATACTTTTTGTATTACTTACACATCCATTTAAAATAAGAATAATAAAAATATATAAAAATTCTTTTTTCATCTAAATCCTTTTTAAATATATATTTCTATTTTATTAGCTATTAGTTTAATATTTAATTAATATTTTCCATTATATGTCCTACATTCAATACAAATCAATTAATAAAATTTGCACAA
>JAADEA010000064.1 GCA_013153675.1 Campylobacterota bacterium | reverse complement strand
TAATATTTAATTTGTGTAATTTAAGAGCCATTTTTAGAATACCTCTATGAGGTTCTCTAAGTTGTTTGTCTAAAAAATCCAAGGAGATTATTATAAATTTGCTATTTTTTTTGAGCTCTTCTTTAAATAGTTTTAGAAGATAGCTTTTTCCTACACCATGATCTCCATAAAAATTTAAGACTCTATATCTTATATGTTTATTTAATATAGCGTTGAGATGGGAAAATTCTTCATTTAATAGGTTATCTAAAAATGGCTCTTGGCTCATAAAATCTCCTTGGAGATATTCTAATATCTATTAATATCAAGCATTTTATACCAATTTTCCAAAAACTATCCTTAAAATGAGTCATATTTTAATATTTTTAACTATGAAAAAATGGATTAAATGAACAAGTGTTCTATTGGCTTATGTAATAAAAGTTACTATATATTTTTTAATTAGCTAAAATCTATATATGAAAAGAGAGGGAACAAAAAAGTTTTTAAGTGCTACTTTAGTGGGTGTAGATGCAAAAGTTATAGAAGTAGAAGGAGCTTTTTCTAAAGGATTGCCATCTTTTAATATTGTTGGACTTGCAAGTAGTGATATTCAAGAATCAAAAGAGAGGGTTAGATCAGCTTTAATTAGTAGCAATATTGAGTTGCCACCTTTAAAAATAACTGTTAACTTATCTCCAAGTGATATTAAAAAGAGTGGAACACACTTTGATTTGCCAATAGCTTTATTAATTGGATATGATGGAGATATCAAAGAGGATATCTTTATTTTTGGAGAGCTTGGATTAGATGGGAGAGTAAAGAGCTCTTCTACAATATTTCCAATAATTTTCTCTTTAAAAGAGCAAGGATTAATTAAAAGAGCTATTGTTCCAAAAGAGAGTTTAGATGAATTAAAGTTTATAAAAGATGTGGAATTTTTTGGTGTAGAGTGGCTAAAAGATGCTTTAGAAGTGTTAGAAGGCAAAGTTAAAGGGATTATTGTTAAAAATGAATTTAAATATGACTTTGTAAAAATTAACTCAAAGAAATTTTATTATCTAAATAGTTATCCTTTAGACTTTAGAGATGTTAAGTCTCAGGAGATGGGAATAGAAGCTGCTTTAATATCTGCTGCTGGTTTTCATAATATTTTGCTAAATGGTTCTCCTGGAGTTGGGAAAAGTATGATTGCAAAAAGATTAAAATATATTTTACCTCCTTTAAGTGAAGAGGAGATTTTGGAGATAGCAAGATATAGCTATTTAAATAAAGAGGAGTTTGATTTTAAACCTATTCGCCCTTTTCGTGCACCACACCATAGTGCTACTATGGCTTCTATATTTGGAGGTGGATCTAATGGAGCAAAAATTGGAGAAGCCGCTCTTGCAAATAGAGGTATACTATTTTTTGATGAGTTGCCACATTTTTTAAAAGGGGTTTTAGAGGCTTTAAGAGAACCATTAGAAGATAGAGTAATAAATATAGCAAGGGTTAATAATAAGGTTAGATATAAAGCAGATTTTTTATTTGTAGCTGCAATGAATCCTTGCCCTTGTGGAAATTTGCTCTCAAAAAAGAAAGAGTGTAGATGTACTCAAAGGGAGATATTAAGATATCAAAAGAGAATATCTGAGCCTATATTAGATAGAATAGAGCTTTCTGTTATTATGGGTGATGTTGATTTAAATTCATCTTTTAGTACTACTTCTAAAGAGTTACATCAAAAGGTAATTGAAGCTTTTATATTTCAAAGAAAAAGAGCCCAAGAGAAATTTAATGCAAGATTAGTTCCTTTAGAGATGGATAGATTTATTAAACTTGATATAAATGCCCAAGAGATCTTAGATAAAGCAGCATTTAATCTCTCTTTATCTTTTAGATCAATTAATAATATTTTACGAGTAGCAAGAACAATTGCAGATTTAAAACAAGAGGATAAAATTACAAAAGAGTCAATATTAAAGGCAATCTCTTTTAGAAATAGATTGTCACTATCTTGACATAGTGTTAAATAGCAAAAGCTCTATTTCAGGCTCTTTGTTATCTGATTTATATATGAAGAGTAAATTTTGTGTAAATATAATTTTATATAAATTGATATTTGATTGATTGTTAAGTTTAATTTCTTATTTTATAGTTACTCTTTACTATATTCTTTTTTAAAGCCCTTTTAAACAAAATTTGATAATATTTTATATTAGATAATATAAGGAGTCTAAAATGGCGATTATTAGAAGTTTAATAGCAGTTTTTTTTCTTTTTTTATATCTTCAAGCAGATGCAATGCCAAAAGATAGCTGTAAAAGCTCATCTTCTTTTAATATAGGAGGAATAAAGATAATAGATCCGTATGAGATCTCTTTAAAAGATATTTTGGCTACTATTAATCAATTTTATAAAGAGTTTAAAGGTGGTAGAGAGTTTTTACAAAAGGCTGATGGATATTTAGTATTTCCAAATATCTATAAAGCTGGATTTATTATTGGAGGCTCTTATGGAATTGGTGCTTTAGTTATAGATGGAAAGATTACTAAATATTATAAAATGTACTCTACCTCTGTTGGCTTTCAAATAGGGGTTCAAAAGAGATCTTTAATTATAGTATTTCTTACAAAAGAGGCATTAAATAATTTTTTAAATAAGAGTGAATGGAAAGTTGGGGTTGATGGTTCAATTTCAATTTTAAATTGGAATAAAGGCACAGATATTAATAGTATAGATATGAAAAAAGATATTGTGGCAATTCCATTTAATAGTAAGGGAATAATGGTTAACTTAACACTTGAGGGAACAGTATTTCAACAAATAAGGTAAATAGTGGATGTAGAGCTTTTAGCCTATTTCTTATCAGTAATAGTCTCATTTCATATTTTAACCCAAAGAAGAAGCGCTCCATCTATTATAGCGTGGCTTCTTGGATTAATTGTAGCTCCTTTAGCAACTTCCATTATATATATGTTAGTTGGGAGAAGAAAGTTTAATTTTAATACTCTAAAGAGTATGCCAAAAATGGAGAGGACTCCAAATGATTTAAAAGCCCTAAACCATATAGACCAACTTTTACAAAATATAGGTATAGCTCCAGCAAGTGGAGATAATGAAATAGAATTAATTACATCTTCAACAAAGGCTCATAAAGAGTTAATAAATAGTATAAAAGAGGCTAAATATTCAATTGATATTGAGACATATATTCTAAAGCCAGATAAGATTGGAAAAGAGATAATAGGGGAGTTAGAGAAAAAGGCAAAAGAGGGAGTTAGAGTTAGAGTTTTATTAGATGCGATAGGTTCATTATATCTCTATTTTTATAGAAAACCTTTAAAGAGATTAATAGATAGTGGAGGGGAGGTTATCTTTTTTATGCCCCCAAATTTTTTGCTCTTTAGATGGCTTATAAATTTAAGAGATCATAGAAAAATCTATCTTTTTGATAGAGAGATTTTATATAGTGGCGGAATGAATTTAGCTTATGAATATTTAGGAGAAGATAATCATCCTAAAGTATGGAAAGATCTATTATTTAAGGCAAAGGGGACTATTGTATATAGATATTTAAGTGTATTTGAGGCAGATTTTAGCTTTGCAAAAAATATTGAATATATTGCCCCAGAGATTCCTTTAAAAAGAGAGATATTTAAAGGAGCCATTTTACAACCTGTTCCAAGTGGTCCTGATATGGAAAAGGATACTCTTTTAGAGTCAATTTTAGAGGCTATCTCAAAAGCTAAAGAGAGGGTATGGATAGTAACTCCCTATTTAATTATCGATGAGCCTCTATTTGAGGCTTTTAAAATAGCTTCTCATAGAGGGGTAGATATAAAAATTATTACACCCTTAAAAAG
>JAADEA010000126.1 GCA_013153675.1 Campylobacterota bacterium | reverse complement strand
AAACTTATCATTACCAATTTTAATAAGGCGTTTATCTTGATAAGCCTTAATATTTTTTGGAACTTTTAAAACAAAAATAGGTTTACCCCTCCACATTTCAGTGTAGAGAACATTCTCTTTGGCTTTACTTACATCAATAGTAGTAAAACCTGCGGCTTTTACACTTGGTAGTGGATCCCAGGTTCTTTTGGCAGCATAAAGCCCAGCAAGAGCTCCTAAACCTGCCCACGCACCAAGAGCTTTGCCAAAAAAGTCTCTTCTATCGCTCATTCTGCGTCCTTTTATAAAATTTAACGCTTTGATTATATGATTTTTTTTATAAAAAAGATATTTAATTTAAAAATTAATACACCAAAAACTCAAAAAAAACTCACATTTATAATTTATAAAAAACAATAAAATCAATTTTTCTTATTTTATTCTATATTTTAAGGCTCTTTTATTTTACTTATTAATTTATTCTTAAACTCTTCTCTTAGCATATTTAACTTATCTTGAAAATCATTATCAACTACACTCTCCTCTTCTATCTCATCTAAATTATCAATAAAAACTACTCCAAACTCTTTTAATCTTAATTTTAGTTTCTCCTTTAGAGGAGCTAATTCTAAAAAATAGACTTTTGATCTATTAACAAGAGCATCAATTGCTATTTGATAAGAAGAGGTAACAACTACTCTAAAATCTCTTAAAAGATCTAAATATTTTTGAGAATCATAAGCAAAACTTCTATCTTCTAACTCTAAAATATCCTTAATATAAAAATACTCCCCTACATAAATATAAAAATTCCTCTCCTCAATAAAAGATATATTTTTTCTCAAAAAGCTATATCTATCAAAATCAAAAAGAGCTAACACTATATCTTTTTTGCCATTTTTATCAATATCAAATGAAATTAGATCTTTATCTAAAGTAAAAAGAGAAACATCTACACTCTTTTTGGGCATTTCCTCTTGAATCAATATCACCTTTTTATAAACTCTTAGATAATAATCTAAATTATCTATACTCTCATTAGTATCTATAATAATAGTACTACCCTTTGGAGCTATCATATCAATATCTAAAACAGACTCTATTGGAGTAGATAGAGGCAATCCCAAAGAGGTGGCAAAGTGTTGAGCTCTAAAATCATTTACTAAGATTTCACTTTTAATATTCTCTTTGGCTAAAATATCATATATTGCTTTTACTCTTCTAATAGAATCTAAACTTTTACTATTACTTCCACCATATATATAGATCATAACTTTCCTTTCTGACTCATTTTAATATAAATATGTAAAATCTCAATTGCAGCAGGAGTAATACCACTAATTCTTGAAGCCTCAAAAAGAGTTGGAGGAGAAGCCTTTTGAAGTTTTTCTACCACCTCATTACTCAACCCTTTTACCTTAGTAAAATCAAAATCTTTAGGAATTTTAACCTTTAACATCTCATCCATTTTTGCCACTAAATCCTTTTGTTTTTGAATATATCTATAATATTTTGCCTCTATTAATATCTGCTCTATTGCCTCATCGCTAAATTTATTAAGATATGGAGCAATCTTTAAGAGCTTCTCTTTAGTAGGATTTTTCATTCTTGCAATTAAATCTATAAGTGCTGTTTTATCATTTATTCTATCTTCATTTATCTCTTTTAAAAGCTCTATAAACTCTTTTGTAGGAGTTGCAAAATTATTTTTTAAATATTCAATCCCCTCATTAATCTCTTTTTGTAACGCCTCTATCCTTTTTGCAAACTCTTTATCTAAAAGATTAAACTTAGCTCCATACTTTGATAATCTTAAGTGAGCATTATCCTCTCTTAAAAGCAATCTATACTCTGCTCTACTTGTAAACATTCTATATGGCTCTTTTGTCCCTTTTGTTACTAAATCATCAATTAATACTCCAATATATGCTTCATCTCTTCTTAAGATAAAAGGCTCTTTATTCCTTAGAGCCAACACTGCATTAATTCCAGCCATTAAACCTTGAGCTGCTGCCTCTTCATATCCTGTGGTTCCATTTACTTGTCCTGCCCAATAGAGCCCTTTTATTTTTTTAGATTCAAGAGTATGTTTTAATTCTGTTGGATCAATATAATCATACTCAATAGCATATCCATATCTTACAATCTCAGCATTTTCCAAACCTTTAATTGAGTGGATCATCTCTTTTTGCACATCTGTTGGTAATGAGGTGCTAAGACCATTTAAATAGTACTCATTTGCCTCTAAAGTTTGAGGCTCTACAAATATTTGATGTCTTGGCTTATCATTAAATCTATAAATTTTATCTTCAATGCTTGGACAATATCTTGGTCCAATTCCTTCAATTTGTCCAGTAAACAAAGGAGCTCTATAAAAATTTTTTTCAATTATCTCATGAGTCTTTTCATTTGTATATGTGACATAACAAGGAAGCTGAGTTGGATTAAAATTTGCCCTATTTGTTCTAAAAGAAAAAGGAATTGGATCTTCATCTCCACCTTGAATCTCCATTTTAGAAAAATCAATACTATCAGCAGCTATTCTTGCACATGTTCCAGTCTTAAGCCTACCAATCCTAAAGCCCATCTCTCTTAATTGAGTAGCTAAATCCTTACTTGCAAACTCTCCTTGTCTTCCTGCTTCAATTTTGACCTCACCAATATGAATTAATCCTTTTAAAAAGGTTCCAGCAGCAATAATTATCTTTTTGGCTAAATATCTATTTTGATATTGTCCCTCAATTCCATAAACTTCATTATCTTTTAATAAAATTTTTGTAACCATCTCTTGTTTTACTGTTAGATTTGGAGTATTTAAAACCACATCTCTCATATATATTCTATATCGATCCATATCAATTTGAGCCCTACTCCCTCTTACAGCAGGACCTTTAGATTGATTTAAAATTCTAAATTGAATCCCACTATTATCAGTAGCAAGCCCCATTTCTCCACCAAGAGCATCTATCTCTTTTACCAAATGTCCCTTTGCCAAACCACCAATTGCAGGATTACAGCTTGCAGCTCCTATTTGCTCTACTAAAATAGTAATTAATAGCGTCTTTGCACCCATTCTTGCACTTGCGAGGGAAGCTTCAATTCCAGCATGACCTCCCCCAATTACTATTACATCAAACTCCATATAACTTATCCCTTTTAGATATAATTTTGTCAAATTATACCAAAGGAGAGGTGTTGTTTACGGGCTTAATTAGAGAGATTGGAGAGGTCAAATCAAAAGTAGGCTCGAAATTAGAGATTAAGTCTTCCCTAAAACCAGAAATTGGAGACTCTATCGCTATTAATGGAGTATGTTTAACAGTTATTCAAAAAAGAGACAATAGCTTTATAGTAGAAATTGGAAGTGAAACTAAAAGAGTTATTCCAAAAGAGAAGTTTGAAAAACGAGTCCACTTAGAGCCTGCTATGAGATTAAGTGACAGATTAGAAGGACATATTGTCCAAGGGCATATTGATACAATAGGAGAGGTTATTAAAATATACAAAAGCGATATAGGATATGAACTATTTATTAAAGTTGATCCAAAATATATCAAATATATTGCCCCAAAAGGCTCTATTGCAATTGATGGGGTTTCTTTAACTATTAATGAGGTTTTTAATGATAGCTTTAGAGTTACTATTATTCCTCATACTTTCCATAATACCCTATTTTCAACATATAAAATAGGAACAAAAGTAAATATTGAAACAGATCTTTTTGCAAGATATATTGATCATATATTAAATTTTAAAAAAGAGAAAAATAATTCCCTCTCTTGGGATCAAATAGATTCTATCTTAATGGGATATTAGATGAAAATCAAAAATATATATGAAAAAAGCTCACC
>JAADEA010000151.1 GCA_013153675.1 Campylobacterota bacterium | reverse complement strand
CAAATAATTAACTACTTTTAGATATAATAATCACTTAATAATTTTTATTAAAAAGGAGAAATTATGAAAAGATTTTTATCCCTAACTACTCTATCCCTACTCGCAGTTGCATTAAATGCACAAAATGCTACATCTTTAATAAAAGAAGCTAAAGAGGCTGGATTAAAAGCCATTCCAAAAGAGAAAAAAGCATTAGAAAAATTAATTGATAATCCAAATAACAAACTAACCCCTCAAAAAATAGAGCTTGGGAAAAAGCTATATTTTGAACCAAGACTATCAAAAAGTGGACTTATTAGCTGTAATACTTGTCACAACTTAGCAACTGGTGGAGATGATAATATACCAGTAGCTACCGGTCATAAATGGAGACAAAATCCTCACCATTTAAACTCTCCAACTGTATATAATGCTGTATTTAATAAAAAACAATTTTGGGATGGTAGAAGTCCAGATTTAGAGGATCAAGCAACAGGACCAATTCAAGCTAAACCAGAAATGGCAATGCATAAAGATATGGCAGTAAAAGTAATTGAATCAATTCCAGAGTATAAAAATGCATTTAATAAAGTATTTCCAAATGAAAAAATTACAATAAAAACAATTGGAAAAGCAATAGGTGCATTTGAAAGAACTCTTGTTACCCCATCAAGATATGATGACTTTCTAAATGGTAATGAAAAAGCCTTAACTAAAGAGGAACAAGAAGGATTAAAAACTTTTATTAGTGTTGGATGTGCAAGTTGCCACAATGGAGTTGGATTAGGAGGAGGTATGCAAAAATTCCCTCTTGTAAAACCTTATAAATATGCAAATATTGGAGATTTTAAAGGGGATAAAAATGGCATGGTAAAAACTCCAACTCTTAGAAATATAGCAGAAACTGCACCATATTTTCATAATGGAGCCGTTTGGGATCTAAAAGAAGCTATTAAAATTATGGGAGAGACTCAACTTGGAAAAGAGTTAAGCAAAAAAGAGATAGCCTCAATTGAAAAATTTTTAAAAGCCCTAAGTGGTAAAAAACCTAATATTACATATCCAATATTACCAAACTCTACACCTAATACGCCAAAACCATCTTTAGATTAAAGAGAGGAACTACTCCCTCTCTTCATACTCTAATGTAAGCCCCTTGTCACTCATAATAAAGCCATAAATAATAATTTTTCCTTCATGCACCTTTTTATGATGTTCTTTACATAGAGGAATTAAATTATATTTATGGTTTTTATGATAGTGATTTATCATTCCTTTCTCATTAGCCTCTTTTTGTGGAGTAATATGGTGAACCTCTTCTACTTCTCTATCGCATAGAGCACACTTAGTAATATATAACTTTTTATTATAACGGCTTCTTTTTTTCTCCTTTATTAAACTCAATTCATCATCTCTTTTTACTAAAGAGGCTCTTATTTTATAAGCATTATTAATAAAGTCTTTAGGAAGATGCAAAGATTTAGCAAACTCTAATCCATAGAGAGTCTCTCCCGATCCAGCACTCAACTTTCTATCATAAATTAAAGTATCTTTAATAGGATCATATCTCACCTTTAAATGTAAAAAGACAATCTCCCTTAACTCTTTAATCTCTTTTATACTCTCTAATTGATGAAGGTGAGTAGCAAAAATAAAATGGGCATTTAACTCAACTAACTTAATAATTGAACTTGCTACAATTGCTAAAGCTGAATTTGTCTCAGTACTTTGACTTATCTCATCTCCCAAAATTAAAGATTTACTATTTGCTCTATTAAATATATTTTTTAATTCCAACATCTCTATACTAAAAGTTGAAAGACCTTTATATAAATTATCCCTTGATACAATTCTTGTAAAAATCTTCTCTTTAATAGTAAATCTAAATGCAACAGCTGGTACAAAAAAGCCAGCTTGAGCCATAATAATAGCAACTCCTAAAGATTTCATTAAAGAAGACTTACCACTTGAATTTATCCCATATAACAATATTCCATTAACCCTATCACCTTTAGCCTCACTAACTGTTATATGGTTGCTTAAGAGATCATCCCTTTTATACCCTAAATAGATATCATTGGGAATATATATTCCATTTTCTTCATTAGCTTCAATTATTGGATGTCTAAGCGCTATTGCCTCTAAAAAGTCTCTTTTTGAATCTACAATAGTTGGTTTTGTATAATTAAACTCAATAGCACACTTTGCAGAACTAATAGCAACATCTATTTTGGCAATAAACTCAATTAAGTTCTCAAGCAAAAAAGAGAATAATTTTTCAATCTCTCCAATTACTTCATCATATCTTGATTTAACAAGCTTTACTAATCTATTTTGATTTGCCAAATATTTAGTTGTAATCTCTTCAAATAATTTAGAAGTAATTTTTACACTGCTTTTGAGTTTTTTAATATTAAACTCTCTAAAAAAATATCTCTTTTCATCTATCTCTATAAAGCTCTCTAAAAATCTCTTCTCAATTTGAGCAAATCTACCTTTTGTAAGGGATATATAAAAGCCTTCACTCTCTAAAAAACCAATTGATGCAAATTTTTGATCTTTACTATCAAATAAAGAGTCAATAAAAGAAGCAATAGTCTCTAAAATCTCTAAACTCTTTTGATTCTCAAAAGATAATCTATCAATAACTGGAAAAATACCTTTTTTGAAAATATTAGAATCTATTTGAGACTTTGTATATTTAGCACACTCATCTAAATCAAATCTATTTTCTATATACTCTATAAACTCCTCACACTCTGCTTTTAACTTCTCTTCAATATCTAATTTATATTTTTTTGCAAAAAAGAATATATCCCTAATTGAGAGCAAAGATAGATGAAGATACTTTAATTCAAGAGGATGTAACTTTTTTAATTTTATTCTTCTTAAAATCCTCTCTAAATCATATATCTGTTTTAATGGATTTTCAAACTCTTCATAAATTGGTACCATCTTTTCAACAAGAGAGTATCTCTCTTCTAAAATCTCTCTATCACAAATTGGATTTAATAATCTCTCTTTTAACCTTCTTTTACCAAAAGCTGTAGAAGTTTTATCAATTAAACTTAAAAGAGTCATATCACCTGGATTTTTAGAGATAATTCCAAGCTGCTCTAAAGCATTATTACCTAAATATAAAAACTTTGAATCTTTTAAAAAGATTGGTCTATCAATTTTTTCTATTAAACTCTTATCATGATCTATAATAAAATCACATAAAAGTGCTAAAGATTCACTCGCATATGGATATTTTTCTAAATTTAAATACTCAATTGGAGAAAGAATTGATTTTATATTAAATATCTCTTCAAAAAGTCTATTTTGATAGGCAATTTTTACCCTTTGAGAGTTAATTGAGTAATAATATCTTCCTTCTATCTCTAAATATGAAAATATATAATCTTTGTCTATATTTTTATTTAAAAAGGTAAATATAATCTCTGAGCTATTGTAGGTTTGCAAAAGATTAAATACCTCATCTAAAGCATACCCTTTATCATCTTGAGTACCATGAATCTCATTAACTAAACATTTTCCAGTAGTCAAATCTATTGCGCTATATCCAATAGAGTATATTCCATTATTTAAATCAATAAATAAAGAGACAATAAAATTCTCATTTGGCTCTATTACAAAATCTATATTAGTACCAGGTGATATAATATTTGAAAGATATCTCTTAATATTTGGAGGCTCTCCCCTTTGTCTGACTATTACAATAGTATACTTTTTACTCTCAATTAATCTATTTAAATATCTATCAAAAGAGACAGATGGAACTCCTGCTAAAAGAGGATTTTGAATAGAATTTTCTAAAATAGACTTATTTTTTCTTGTTAATTGTATATTTAAAAGCTCAGCAATCTCTTTTGCTTTACCAATTTTTAACTCTTTATTATTTACCTCATA
>JAADEA010000016.1 GCA_013153675.1 Campylobacterota bacterium | reverse complement strand
TTTGCTCAATACTAAACATTAAGTTATTTGTAATTTTATTATAAAACTTCCCTTCACTTGGATTATCCTCATCCTCTTTTGCTTGAGTAATTCCAACTCCATGACTTCCAGCAATTGTCCACCAGTCACAATTATATACAATATTTCCCTCAATTGTTGTATATTTTGATTTAGTTGAGCTAATTCCAACACCTGGCATATCATGAACTATACAATCTTTTACTGTAATATAGTCAGCTCCAATACTAATTCCACCACTTTTGACATAATCACTCTCATCCCACCACTGGCTTGCCACAATTGATTGGTTTAAATCTTTTGCAATCCCTTCGACCTCAAAATTTTGAATTACAACATATTTTGAGCCATTCTTAACTTTTATAACATTTAATCCATTGCTTTGAAGTTTAACTAACTCATTTCCCCAAGGTCTAATTGTAATTGGATTATTCTCTTCTCCAATACACCCTGAAATATTTATAAATCTTGCTGGTCTTTTAATAAATTTTCCATAATCAGCACTTTTATAAACACCTCCTCTTATATATAAACTATCACCCCCTTTTGCAACTTTACAAGCATCTTTAAAGTTATTAAATGGGTTTTCTTCACTACCATCCCCATTAGCGGAGGCTGTTGGATCAACAAAATATCCATTAATTGTTATATCCTTATCTTTTACTTTTAAAGTAAGATTATCAATTACTTTATTATTTTCCATTACCGTTATATTAAAATCTCCAACTTGAGATTTTGTTGGAGTCCACGTTAAAAGCCCTCCATTTAAGATTCTCATCCCTTTTGGAGCATTCTTTAAAGAGTAATTAGCTTTTCTTTTATATCTCTTTTCAAAAGGATCCCCTACTTCTAAATTTACCAAACTATTTTGTTGGTTATCTTTTAATCTTAAATTTACATCAAGTTGGTCTAAAATAAAAACTCCCCTTCCATTAATTACCTCAACTCCCATCTCAATACCGCTCATATAACGATCTGGAATATCATCAAATTCTAACTCAGTTAAATAATCAAGTACCTTTTTAAAATCTACATGAACCCTCTTGACTTTTTGATGGGCAACGAAGTTTATAAATCTTCTCTCTATCTTACCATTATATCTATTATTAGTATATACATCATATATCACTCCATCAATTTCATATTCTCCAATTTTTATTCTATTTGGATGAAATCCCTTTGGATCGAATCTAAACATAATCTCATATTCAATATTATTCATAGATGTATTTTTATCAGTATGTAACCAAAACTCTAAAGCAATATTATAATTTTTAGTAATCCCCTTATCTATATAGCCCATATCAACTATTATAGAATCTATACTCCTTACTAACGCTGGAAAACCACTATTTTTATTTCTTATTCTTCTAAATTTTGCTCCATAAATTGCCTCAGGATATCCCTTTACCTGATAATCCTGATTATCTGGCCATCCCCAATACCAACCACCAAATTCTCTATTCCCTTTTTGAAATTTAAAAATACATTGAACTCCTGTACTATTTTTATCTAAATATCCTCTACCCCAATCATTATTATTTAAAGTATAAAAATAGTCACTTTTATATGGATAGACTTTAATTTCTCTCCAACTTTGACACTCTTCTTTTGAAATATTTAAGTTACTAACTAAAACTTTTGGAGATACTACTTTAACAATTCTAATTTTTTGTGCTTTATTCCCTGCACTATCTTTTGCAATATAGGTAACATTATAATCCCCCAAATTTTTATCATCAACATAACTTATAATAGTTACATTAACCTCTCCATCTTTATTATCAATTGCCCTTGCTCCAAGCTCTTTATAGCTATCTCCTAAAATTACCTTTATCTCTTTATCACCATTTAAAATGATATTAGGAGGAGTGGTATCTTTGTTGTTAGAACTATTGCTATCTCCACTATCTTTGCCTTGATTATTATCCTTTTTTCCTTTTTGTTGCTTATGATTATTATTTCCTTTATTATCTTGATTTTTATTATCTTTTTGCTCCTTTTTATTAGAATTATCTTTAATACAATTATCTAAATTATCTTTTCTACACTCTTTAATTTTATCTTCAATCTCATCTTTATCTATTTTTTTCTTCTCTTTTATACTCTTTTGAATCTCACTTTTTGCTATATGCACTTTTGCTTCTATATCCGCAATACTTTCATTACTATCCGCACTATCTTCTATAATACTATCTAAAGTTAATAAAGTATCTTTTAAATTATCTTCTGAAATATTTATATCATCCTTAGCAGCCTCTATTGTAGCATCGATAAAATTTTGAGTTTTTGAAGAAATTTTAGCTATCCTTTCAAAAAGCCGATCTATCTTTTTTAAATCTTTCTTGTTAGATGGATTTAGTGATGAGATTAGATCTACTATCTTTTGAATCTTTAAAGATGTTTTAAATAGCTTTTTATCAACCTTCGCTCTTAAAATTGGATCATCTAAAAGCTCATCTTTTGGAATATTAAATAATTTTGCTACGCTCTCTTCTGCCTTCTTTAATGAACCTTCTACTTTTCTTTGATAATCTATTAGTGTAGTTATAGGAGTAATATTTTCATATTTTAATGGTGCTTTCAGTAGAGAATTAAAAGGCTGATTTGTTGAGGTATCAACTCCTCCATAAGCTATTAAAGATAACTCATTAGAAATAGAACTACTATATTTTAAAAGATAACTCCCATCTTCTTTTGTTTTTGTAGATGGCTCACTATTATCACACTTTAAGTTACTATTTATATCAATACAAACATTAGCGCCTTTTAAATAACCATCTACAACTTTTCCTTTTTTTATAAGAGTTTCATTACTTAAATTATTATTAATACCATTTTTTCCATCTCCTCCTCCACAACCAGCAAAAAACAAAAACAAAATTACAAAAATAATAGATCTTTTGCTTAAAATACCCATACAATTTTCCTTTGGATACTGCTATTTTTTAATAGAGTCTATCAAAAATTGCTTTAAATAATTCTATAATATGGGGTTATAAGTTTATTAAATCTATGCAGCTTTAAAAGAAGAGTTTAAAAGGGCAAAAGCCCAAAGAGAGAAATTATCTTTTTGAAAATTGTGGAGATCTTCTTGCTTTTTTCTTTCCATATTTTTTTCTCTCTACTTCTCTTGAATCTCTTGTTAAAAATCCTTTTGGTTTTAAAATAGCTCTAAAATCTGGATTATACTCAACAAGAGCTTTTGAGATACCATGTTTTAGTGCATCTGCTTGAGCACTATATCCACCTCCAAGAGTAGTTGCTTTAATATTTAAAGCACCAAGTTGTTTAGTCACCTCTAAAGGAAGTTTTACAATCATTTTTAATGTCTCATGACCTCCAAGCCACTCATCTAAACTTTTACCATTAACAATAATTTCGCCATTCCCTGGTGTTAACCAAACTTTTGCCACTGCAGTCTTTCTTTTTCCTGTTGCATAAACTGTTGCCATCTTACTTTCCTTTACCTATTTGTGCAGTATGTGGATGGTTTTCATCTGGATATACTTTTAACTTCTTTAACATCGCACGACCAAGTTTTGTTTTTGGAAGCATACCTCTTACAGCAAGTCTAAATAGCTTTTCTGTATGATTTTCCAACATATCTTTTAATTTTGTACTTTTAGTACTTCCAAAATAACCACTATGGCGGAAATACTCTTTATCTTCTAACTTATTTCCACTAAAAGTTACCTCTTTTGCATTAATAATTACTACATAATCTCCACAATCTACATTTGGAGTGTAATATGGTTTATGCTTACCCATTAAATATTTAGCAGCTTCAGTTAGCACTCTACCAAAAGTTTTACCTTTGGCATCAATTAATATCCAATCTCTCTTCACATCTTTAGAAGTAATCGATTTTGTAAATTTCATCTGATCTGTCCTTTGACCA
>JAADEA010000145.1 GCA_013153675.1 Campylobacterota bacterium | reverse complement strand
AAGAGGAGCCTATATTAGAGCAAAAAGAAGAGATTGAAGATAAAGAGATTACAAATGAGAGTAATGATATTCAAGAAGAAGTTGATACTCCAGAGATAATTGTTGATAGCTTTTTTAAAAGTGATATTGAGCCAAAGAGTCAAAAAAAGAGCAATAATCAACTTACCTCTCTTAGAAGTGAACCAAAAGAGGTTCAAAAAGTTATTCAAGAAAAATTAAAAAATCTTTTAGATAGTAGCTGTTTTGATGTAGATAGAATAGAGGTAGAGATAAAAGATAGTGTGGCTCATATATTTATTGATGGAAATGATGCTGCTCTTTTAATAGGAAAAGAGGGATATAGATATAATGCTTTGTCATATCTACTTTTTAATTGGATAAATCAAGAGTTTGGACTATTTGTCAAACTTGAGATAGCTCAATTTTTGCAAAATCAACAAGAGATGATAAAGGCTCTCTTAAAACCAATTATTGAAAATATTAAACAAGAAGGCTATGGTAAAACTCCAACTTTTGATGGGGTATTAGCTCAGCTTGTATTAGAAGAGTTAAGAAGAGAGTTCCCAAATAAATATGTAGCAATTAAGAGAAATAAAGAGGGTGAAAAATATATTATTGTAAATGAGTTTAATAAACCAAATGAATAGAGATACAATTGCTGCAATTGCTACTGCAACTGGTGTTGCTTCTATCTCTATTGTAAGAGTAAGTGGTCCTTTGGCATTAGAGATTGCCAAAAAGATCACAAAAAAGGATAACTTTACTCCAAGATATGCTATTTTAAGAGATCTTTATAATAGAGATAATGAGTTAATTGATAGGGGAATTGTTATCTATTTTAAAGCTCCATATAGCTTTACGGGAGAGGATATAGTTGAGTTTCAAACTCATGGAGGATATGCAATTGCTCAAGAGATTTTAGAGACGACTATTTATTATGGGGCAAGATTGGCACAGCCTGGAGAATTTAGCAAAAGAGCCTTTATAAATGGAAAAATAGATTTAAGTGAAGCTGAAGCAATTGCAAAGATTATTGAATCAAAAAGTATTGATGGAGCAAAGATTTTAGCAAAACAGCTAAAAGGAGAGTTAAGAAGATTTGTAGAAGAATCAAGAGAGCTTTTATTAGAGATACTTGCATATTCTGAGGTGATGATAGATTATGCAGAAGAGGATATTCCCTCTGATTTAATTTTATCAATAAAGAGTAAAATTGAGTCATTAAGAGATAAATTAGAAGAGCTATTAGAAGGTAGTATAAGAAGAAAAGGGCTTATTGAAGGCTTTGAACTTGCTCTTATTGGAAGACCAAATGTAGGTAAGAGCTCTATTTTAAATCGTCTTTTAAATTATGAAAGAGCAATAGTTAGTGATATAGCAGGTACAACAAGAGATACAATTGAAGAGAGTATAAAAATTGGTACACATCTTATAAGAATAGTAGATACTGCTGGAATTAGAGAGGCAAAAGATAAGATTGAAGCAATTGGGGTTGAGAGATCTCTTGAAAAGATGGAAAATGCTGATTTAGCAGTAGTTATTTTTGATGGAAGTTCTCCTTTATTAAAAGAAGATAGAGAGATTTTAGAAAAATTAAAAGAGTATAATAAAGAAAAGGTAATTGTAGTAGTTAATAAATCTGATTTAGTGCAAAAAATAGAGATTGATGAATTAAGAGAATTTAATCCTATATTTATAAGTGCAAAAAAGAGTATTAAGCCTCTCTTAGAAGCAATTGAGAAAAAAATTGAAGATTTAAGTTGGGGTGATGATCTTTTATTAGTTAGTAGTAGACAAATTGAAGCTGTCTCTAAAACAATAGATGCTCTAAATAGCTCTTTAGAACCTTTAGAAAGAGAAGAGTTAGAGCTATTTTCCTATCATATACAAGAAGCAATTGAGAATATTACATCAATTAGTAAACCTTTTAATTATGAAGAGCTTTTAGATAAAATTTTTGGAGAATTTTGTTTAGGAAAATAGTTTTTAGTATAATATCACAAAAAAGAGGATAAAAAGATGTGGAAAATTAGGATATCTTTAATAGTAGCTGCTATTTTTTTACTAAATGGATGTTATATAGCAAGGCAGAGGATGGTATTAAATCAACCATACTATCCAACTACTTCAGTTGAACAAAAGAGTGAGGCAAATATAGAAAAAGAGCCTCAAAAGAGTAGTAAAGAGTCAGGAGAAGAGATTGTAACTGCTGGAAGTATTGCTCCTAAAGTAAAGGTAGAAAATAAGAGATTTGTTCAAAGAATTCCTTTCCCAGAACTTGAGTATAAGAGTCTTCCACGCACAGGAAATGGTGTAATTGAAGGAGATATCTATTTAGTTAAAAAAGATGGTACAAAAATTATTGGAAGAAATGCAAGTTTATATCTAAATCCAGTAACAAGTTATTCTACTCAATGGTATAAAGAGAGCTATTTAAAAGGCGCTAAGATGTCTCCTGTAGATAAGAGGCTATATAAATATCTTAGATATACCACATCAGATAGCAAGGGACATTTTATCTTTGAGAGAGTTCCAACTGGAAGTTACTATTTAATTGGAAGTTTTAAATGCTCTAAAGAGTGTGGCTTTGATAAGCCAAAGAGTGTAAGAGTAGTAAAAAAGATATCAATTGTTGGGGATGAGAAGAAAATTGTAGATCTATCTAAATCTTTATAACTTTAAATAGATCTCTTTTAATTTTTGGTAGAGTAGAGAGGGAGATATTGATGGATTATCCTTTAATATCTCCATCATCACTTCATTATCCTCTTTATTATTCCATATTTTTTTGTAATTTCCCTCTTTATAGCCAAAATCTTGTCTAAATTGATTTAAGATATTTTTTCCTATATATAACTGATATAATCTATCTTCAAATAGTCCAAATGTTCCAAGAAGATTAAAAAAGCTATCTAAAAGTGCAAAAATATCATCTTTGCATAATAAAACTTTTAAAAAGTTATCAATCTCATCTAACTCTTTATAAAAATTATCTTTTTTATTAAACTCTTTTTTAATATATCTGTTATAAGTGGGAGAGCTTTTTATAGTTTTGATTAACTCTTCTAAAGTGATATTCTTATCTCTTTTTGCTTTTAGAGCTTCACTCATTATAAAGTGCCATATATCTACTAACTCTATTTCAATATTATTATAGTCTATCTCTTTTGATATATCTTTCCAATGTTTCCATGGAAAAGAGTCGATCAATTCTGCTGTCTCTACTAAAATAGCTCTTTTCCATGAGATCTTTTTCCCTTTATTTGTTACTCCATCTTCCCAATTTATTCCATTTGTATTGTCATTTAATTTTTGCTGAAGTTGAAACATTGTAGTTAATCTATCCATTTTGATTCTCTTTTGCCTTTTGATCTAAATATTCTTGAATAAACTCTTTTATTTGAGAATATACAAAAGCATCTTTAAAGTTATCAATTTTGCCTCCACTTGCATTTGGATGTCCACCACCATTACCAATCTCTTGAGCTATTTGAGCCACATCAACTCTATTATTACTTCTTAAGCTAAAGGTTCCTCTTGAGTTTACATCCATATAGAAATCTATTTCTGGATTTTCTATTAAAAATCTATTTCCAATAATTGAGCTACTTCCAATATTGTATCCAAGAATGCCCTTATAATCTTTATATTGAATAATTAGCTCCTCTTTTTTACTATTTAACAAGTTTGTAATATAAAATGCTACTAAATTATCTTTTGTATTATTAATTTGATTTTCTATAAAAAACTCTTTTTTAAATTGATGAAGCATATCATCCATAATAATAGGTGCTTCTTGAGGAGTATATTTATCTAAAATCTCTTTTGCTTTTTCTATTAAAAAGAGTTTATATTTATTATCTTCTTTTGGAAATAATACTCTATTTATCTCTTTTGCATTGCTAATCATTCCAAGTAAAACTTTT
>JAADEA010000113.1 GCA_013153675.1 Campylobacterota bacterium | reverse complement strand
TAATTAAAGAAAGAGATATACTTTTTGAAAAAAGAAATATAAACTCTTTTGATGGAGAAATTAATATATATCCACAAAAGGATGAAAGTTTAATATTTTTCCAAATTAAAGGATCAAAAAAACCTATTAAAGCAATCTCATCTAATCATCTCTATTCAAAAAACATATTTATAGATCCAAATAAAATTATCCCAATTTATTAAAATATAAAATCTAACACTACCAATATAAAAAATACAAATCCTAAATATCCATTAACAGTAAAAAATGCCCTATCAATCTTTCTAAAATCTTTACGAACTAAATAGTGTTCATAAAAAAGCATTATTGCTGAAAAAATAGTAGCTAAATATCCAAAAATATCTAAATTTGCACTCTTAACAAAAAGATACCAAAAAAATATAGTTAAGATATGAAAAAAAGCTGAAATTAAAAGGGTTTTTTCTACACCAAATTTAGCTGGAATTGAATATAGATTATGTTTTTTATCAAATTCTATATCTTGCAAAGAGTATAAAAGATCAAAACCTGCAACCCAAAACATTACACCTAAAGCAAGATATATAGACCAAATAGGAATATCACCTTTTACTGCAATAGCACCAGCAATTGGAGCAAATGCAAGAGATAATCCTAATATTATATGAGCTAATACACTAAATCTTTTAAAAAGAGAATAGATTGCAAGAACTGCTAATATTGGAAAAGATAGATAAAAGGCTAAATCATTTATTAAATATGCTACAACTATAAATATTAAAGCATTTACTATAATAAAAATTATCATCTCTTTCTCATTTACTCTTCCATCTACTGATGGTCTTTTAGCAGTTCTTGGATTTAATCTATCAATATCCCTATCTAAATATCTATTTACCCCCATTGCAAAATTTCTTGCACTAATTGCTGCTAATACTCCTAAGATTAACAACCTAAATCCAAACCAACCCTTTGCTGCTACAACCATTGCAATAAATATAAAAGGAAGAGAAAAAATAGTATGCTGAAACATTACAAGTTCGCTAAAATCTTTTATTTTTCTTTTTATATCCATCTTGCTCCTTTAACTCTTTAAAATTTTATCTATTTTTAGTTAAGTTATCATTATAAAAAAAGGATCTATTTTTGGAGAGAGAAATAGCAATAATTGGCACTACCGCCTCTGGAAAAAGTGATTTGGCAATAGAGATAGCAAAAAAATATAACGGAATTATTCTATCTCTTGATTCCCTTTCTATCTACAAAGAGATAGATATTGCATCTGCAAAGCCAACTAAAGAGCAACTAAAAGAGATATTACACTTTGGGGTTAATATAATATATCCAAATGAACCATTTAGTGTAATCTCCTTTATAGAAGAGTATAAAAGAGCAAAAGAAAAAGCCATTAGAGATAATAAAATTTTAATTATAGCTGGAGGGAGTACATTTTATCTAAAAGCAATGCTTGATGGATTAAGTCCTATGCCTAAAATCTCTCCTGCCATATCAAAAGAGGTAGAAAAGCTAATAAAAACAAAAAGAGCCTTTTTATATTTAAAAAAGATAGATCCAATATATGCAAACAAAATAACCCATAATGATAAATATAGAATCCAAAAGGCTTTAGAGATCTATTTCTCTACAAATTTAACGCCAACTATATATTTTAAATCTAATCCTCCTAAACCTATTATTAAAAATATTCCAATATATGAAATTATTACTCCAAAAGAGATCTTAAAAAATAGAATTTATAAAAGAACACTAAAAATGATTAAAAATGGTCTTATAGATGAAGTAGCTTATTTAGAAAAAAAATATGGAGCCTCAAGCCATCCATTAGGGGCAATTGGGATTAAAGAGGTTTTAGAATATTTTAATGGAAAAGTAAAATATGATCAACTATTACCTCTTATTTCTCAAAATACTCTAAAACTTGCAAAGAGACAAAGGACATTTAATAAAACCCAATTACCCTCCCATTATCAAGGCTCCCTTTTAGAGCTTAAAAGGGAGCTTAGTTTAAAATAGCTTATGCAATATCCATTGCACTTTCAGGTTTTTCTTCTAAAACTCTTATATTTTGAGCTATTTTTGGAATAGGAATTACTTTCTTTCTCTTTATCCATCTTTGTGGAAGATGAATCTCTCTTCCTCTTACTTTAATTGTAGTAGGTTCTACTAAAGATTCATAAGTTATCTCTATTCCCCACACCTTATTTCCAAATCTGTTTTCATACTCTTTTACTTCACCAATTTTTAAATCTCTAAAGTTAGAAGGAATATAGACTCTTTTTGCATACTCTCTTTTTCTTTTAGGATGATAATATACTATCCATAAAACTTTAGCTCCTCCTTTATATTTAGCTTCAGTTGGAATATAAGTTTGAGCCTTCTCCTCCTCTTTTAAAAGTTTATCCAGCTCCTCTTCTACCTCTTTATTATTTAAATTATCTACATTTAATGTTTCAAAATAGAGATCCCATCCATTTACTTCTGAGATAATATTTGCAAGTTCAATAGATCTACTCTTTTCATTATTAATTAAGCTATCTATATCTTTTAAAATATCTTCTTCAAAGTGTCTACTAAATTGGTCTAAAAAAGGTAAGATAGAGATAATATCTACTCCTCTTTTTAATCTTTTTAAACACTCTTCATCTTCACATACAATCATTGCCTTTCTAATATCACAAAAGAGCTCTCTAATATTTTCTAAAACCTCTACACTAAATTCAAAACTAATAGCACTATTAAAAACCTCCTCCATTACTTCATTGGGAATCTCTTTTAACTGAATAGAGACATCTATCTCTTTTTTCCAAGGATGGTACTCTTTATTAAAACCTTTATATTTAGATATTATATTTGCCTCTTGAACTGTTATTCTATTTTCTTTAATAGCAATCTCTCTTACCTCTTCAATCTTTTCTTGAAACTTTTTTTGCCAAAATGGAGAGTATGTAAGAGTACATAAATAATCACTTCTCTTTTTTAATTCACTAAGATGTGCCTCATCCTCTACCTTTAACATCTCATCTCTAATTAAACAATTTATACGAGCAATATCTTCTATTGTTTCAACTTTTGAATAAATTGGCATAACCCCTCCTTTAAATAGTTTATATAAATTATATATTTTCCAAAAAGGGATTTTTGCTACTTAAGTCTCAGAAGAAGAGAATTAATTCTCTCTTCTTCCAATAAGAAGGGTAGTAAATAGTAGAAGTATAGCTCCTATTAAGTTTAATGAAGCAGCATCATCAAGCTCTATTGGCTCTGGAGCCCCACTTTGAGTTTTTGAATCATTTGTGTTTACCTCTTCATTAGAAGCTGCTGGAGGAGTATTTGGATCATTTAGCTCCTCTTTCCCTTGGCTTGATTCTACTTCTATATTATCTTCGCCAGATCTAACAGTAACCTCTACCACACTTCTAATACTCATATCTTGAGTACTCATTCCACTTCTTTGAGGAATAAATACCACTTTATATTTTCCTGGGAATACATCTTCAAATCTTGCCTTACCATCACTATCAACAAAACTCTCTTTTACAATTTCATTTTTAGAGTTATATAGCAATACTTTTACTCTATTATCTGATGTATCTCTGACTCCCATTTTATTAGGATGATGTCTCATAAATGCACTATATACAGCTACTAATGAACCACAGCGGAAGAATCCACCATCCCATCTCATATCATAATCACCGCTCTTTAACTCAAATACTTGAGTTAAGAAAGTTGCCATATCAATATCACTATCTTTGCTATCATCATCTCCTCTATTTGGATATGTAGCATAATAGTGTGGATCATCAATTACAATTTTTACTCTATATTTACCTGGGGCTAAATTACAGAACTTATATTTACCATCATTTTCAGTTGAATAGTCTGGAATCTCATTTCCATCTCTATCCTTTGCTCTATGATTATTTTCATCTAATAATGTTACAGTAGCCCCTGCAATTGGTGATCCACACTA
>JAADEA010000148.1 GCA_013153675.1 Campylobacterota bacterium | reverse complement strand
TCCTATTGATATTGATAGTGAAATGGAAAATAAAAAATTTAAGTTTTTGATGATTTCAAGATTGATAACAGATAAAGGCTTAGAAGAGTATTTAAAAGCTGCTAAATTATTAAAAGAAAAATATAGTAATAATATTGAGTTTTTGCTTGTAGGAACCTTCTATAATGGAAATCCCACTATGATTACAAAGAAATATTTGGATCAATGGATTAAAAAAGGAGTTGTAAACTATTTAGGATCAAGTGATGATGTTAAAAAGATAATATCAGAAAGTGATTGTATTGTATTACCTAGTTATAGAGAGGGGTTAAGTCGTGTACTTTTAGAAGCTGCTGCAATGGCAAGACCAATTGTCACAACTAATGTTACTGGATGTAAAGAAGTAGTTGATAATAATGTGAATGGATTTTTATGTGAACCAAAAAATTATATAGATTTAGCAGACAAAATGGATAAGATTTTTCATTTAAGTAAAATGGAAAGATTACAGATGGGAAAAAAAGGAAGAGAAAAAATAGTCAAAGAGTTTAATGAAGAGATAGTTATTAATAAATATCTACAAGCTATTAGAAAATTAGTTAATAAAAGTTAAAATTATATGCTAAAAGTATTTATTAGCTAAAAATAACATATAGTAACATATTTTATCTTATGACTAAATATTAGTTTTATATACAAGGAGCCAAATGCTCCTTAAGCAATATTAGGAATTCTAATACTTTGTCCTGGATATATTTTATTTGGATCTTTAATTACCTCTAAGTTGGCTTCAAAGATCTCTTTATGTTTTGTTCCATCATTATAGAATTTTTCTGCAATTTTCCAAAGAGTATCTCCCTTTTGAATAGTGTAAAAAGTTGGTTCTGGTTCATCTCTTTCATTTGACTCTTCAATCATTTGAGGAGTTACAAGTTGAGTAGCATCAACTTTTTCTACTCCTTCCACGTTACCTGCTATTAAAATTGCCTTTTCTCTTACATCATTATCTCTTGCAACACCAGCTAAAATAACAGTTCCATCATTTACTTCTACAACAAGCCCATCAATTGGCATTTCTCCAAAACTTTCTTCAATCTCTTTTTTGATAGCTTCGCTATCATCTCCTTGTCCTAAAATTTTTTTTCCTGCATCTTTAAAGAAATTAAAAATTCCCATAACCTTCTCCTTTAATTAAAATAATTTTTATTATATCAAATTATTTAACTCTTTGATATTTTTGGTAGTGTAATTCCATTTTGTCCCTGATATTTACCTTTTCTATCTCTATATGTAATTTCGCACTGTTCATCGCCTTCAAAAAATATCACTTGTGCAATTCCTTCATTTGCATAAATTTTTGCTGGAAGAGGAGTTGTATTTGATATTTCAATTGTAATATGTCCTTCAAATCCCGGTTCAAAAGGAGTTACATTTACAATAATACCACACCTTGCATATGTACTTTTTCCTAAACATATGGCAAGTACATTGGAAGGCATTCTAAAGTATTCAACTGTTCTTGCAAGAGCAAAAGAGTTAGGAGGAATAATGCAGACATCTCCTTTAAAATCTACCACATTAGCTATATTAAAATCTTTTGGATCAATTACAGTAGAATTTACATTAGTGAAGATTTTAAATTCATCGCTTACTCTTATATCATATCCATAACTACTTAATCCATAACTTATTACATCTTTGGCTACTAATTTTTCACAAAAAGGCTCTATCATCTTATCTTTTAAAGCTTTTTCCCTAATCCATTTATCAGATTTTAATCCCATAAAATAAGCCCTTTAGAAAATAGATTCTATCATTAGATTTAACTTAAACTATGGTATTATATCTAAATAATTTTTATAGGAGATGAGAATGAAATTAGAGGAGATTAAAGAGATAATAAGATATTTTGGAAAGTCTAAGTTAAATAAATTAAAAATTAAAGATAAAGATTTTGAAATTTCTATGGAAAAAGAGGAAAAAATAGTTCAAGCTAATATTACTCCTTCTTATGAAGTGGTAGAAAAAACTATGGAGTCATCTGTTCAAAACCAGCCAGTAAAAGAGGAGAAAAAAGAGTCAAAATCTCAAGAGGGAGAACTAATTACATCTCCAATGGTTGGAACTTTTTATAGAGCTCCTTCTCCAGATTCACCTCCTTTTGTAGAGGTAGGAGATAAAGTTAAAAAAGGACAGACTCTTTGTATTTTAGAAGCAATGAAAATAATGAACGAATTAGAAGCTGAATTTGATTGTGAAATTTTAGATATTTTAGTTCAAGATGGAGAACCAGTTGAGTATGATACCCCTTTATTTAGAGTAAAGAGGCTATAAAATGGCGGAAATTAAAAGAATATTAATTGCTAATAGAGGAGAAATTGCCTTAAGAGCTATTAGAACTATAAAAGAGATGGGAAAAGAGGCAATTGCAGTATATTCTGTTGCAGATAAAGATGCTCACTACCTAAAACTTGCAGATGCTGCAATTTGTATTGGTGGTCCTAAAAGTAGTGAAAGCTATTTAAATATACCAGCAATTATATCTGCTGCAGAGCTTGCAAATTGTGATGCAATTTTTCCTGGATATGGATTTTTAAGTGAAAATCAAAATTTTGTAGAAATTTGTAATTATCATGGAATTAAGTTTATAGGACCATCTGTTGAAGTTATGAAGTTAATGGCTGATAAATCTAAAGCAAAAGAGGTAATGGCAAAAGCAGGAGTACCAGTAATTCCTGGAAGTGATGGAGCCCTGAGGGATGCTAAGGAGGCAAAAGAGATTGCACAAGAGGTTGGCTATCCAGTAATTTTAAAGGCAGCAGCTGGTGGTGGTGGAAGAGGAATGAGGGTAGTTGAAAATGAAAGTTATATTGAAAATGCCTATTTAGCTTGTGAAGCAGAAGCAATTAGTGCTTTTGGAGATGGAACTATCTATATGGAAAAATTTATTGAATCTCCTCGCCATGTAGAGGTGCAAATTTTAGGAGATTCTTTTGGTAATGCTATTCATTTAGGAGAGAGAGATTGTTCAATGCAAAGGAGACATCAAAAGCTTATTGAAGAGTCTCCTGCTTTAGTTCTTTCTCCACAAAAAAGAGAAGAGTTATTAGATGCAGCAGTTAGAGCTACTAAATTTTTAAAATATGAGGGAGCTGGAACTTTTGAATTTTTGGTTGATAAATATCAAAATTTCTATTTTATGGAGATGAATACAAGGCTTCAAGTAGAGCATCCAGTAAGTGAAATGGTAAGTGGAGTAGATATTATAAAGCTGATGATAGAGATTGCTGAAGGTGAACCTCTTCCAAAACAAGAAGATATTACTTTAAAAGGGCACTCAATTGAGTGTAGAATAACAGCAGAGGATCCAGTGACATTTTTACCAAGTCCTGGAAAAATTCAAAAATGGATTGCTCCAGGTGGAAAAGATGTAAGAATTGATACTCACGCTTATTGTGGTTATATTATTCCTCAATATTATGACTCTATGATTGGAAAACTGATTGTATGGGGGGAAGATAGGAATAGTGCAATTGCTAAAATGAAAAGAGCTTTAGATGAATTTGAGATATCTGGTGTTAAAACTACAATAGAGTTTCATAGAAAGATGATGAGAAATGAAGATTTTATAAATAACAATTTTGATACTAAATATTTAGAAAATTATAAAGGCTAAATTTCTAATGGCTCAGAATGATAAAAGATTATTATTTTTATATATAGCTATTACCTATATTTTTGCAATAGCTATAAGATACTATTGGATAGATTGGGCAAGAGGATTTGAGGAGTTTTTATATAATAATCAAGTGATGATTAATACAAATGATGGATATTTTTTTCTAACTGGAGCAAAGAATTTAATATTTGGCGGATATGAATATAATTTAAGAGTTCCAGGGTTAGAGAGAGGTTTAATTGCAATTACAGTTATTTTAGCAAAGATTACCCCCTTTTCTCTTGATACTCTTGCTTTATATATGCCAGGTTTTATAAT
>JAADEA010000155.1 GCA_013153675.1 Campylobacterota bacterium | reverse complement strand
CTATCTTTTTGAGCCAATACTTTAAAAAAGTTTTTCATCTCTTTTGAAAGTTTCTTCTCAATTGGAGCAATTAAAAGCTCATACTTTTGAGATGACTTAATTAAAGGAGAATATATTACCTCTTTTACCTTCTTATCGTTTAAAATAATATTCTCTAAAGAAGATAAAATATCTTCAATCTCCTTTAGATCAACTTTGCTCTCTAACAAAGCTGCCACATACCTTTTTGCAATCAACTCTTCCATTTATGCCACCTTTTTAGAAACTATCTGAGCAATTTTTTTACTATCTAAGGCTATATCTTTAAGATCGATATTTTCTCTTAAGATCTTATCAATACTTTCTCTAATAGCCTCTCTTTGCTCTAATAGACATTTTTCCTCAAACATCTTTTCCATAATTTTTAGCTCTTCTTGAGTTTGCTCTTTTATCTTCTTGCTAATTAAAAGAGCCTCTTTTTTAGCATCTTCTACTATCTCTTTTGCTTTTATTTCACTCTCTTTTAATTTTGCTTTTGCGCTCTCTTGAGCTTTTTTAGCTTCTTGAACCTTCTCTTCTATCTCTTGAAGTTCTCTTTCAATAGCTTTACTTCTATTTTCAAAGAAATTTTTAATAGGATCTGCTAATAGATAATATAACAAACCAGCAAAAATCAAAAAGTCAACTACTCTTGGGAAAAAGTCATATTCTCTACCCGTTTGGGCTAAATATCTGCTACCTTCTCCCTCACCTGCTACTAATAGTAAAGGAGAGATTAAAAAAAGTGCAACCAACAAGAATCTTTTTTTCATCGCCAATCCTTAAATCTTACTAAATTTTGCTTTTAGAGTCTCTTTAATTAGAGGCATTTGAGAAAGGATAGCTCCTTTAATCTCCTCTTTACTCTTTTGAAGCTCTTCTTGGAACTTCTTATATTGCTCTTCAAGCTCCTCTTCTTTCTTTTTAATTAGGCTCATTGCCTCCTCTTTTGCCTCATTTAAAGCTTTTTCTTTGATCTTTAGAGCTTCACTTTTTGCACTCTCTAAAATCTCCTCAGCCTTTTTTGTTAAATCTTCGCTTTCACTTCCTAAATGACTCGCCTCTTCTCTCTCTTTTCTAATAGTCTCATCTCTTTGAGCCATAAATCTCAATAGAGGTTCATACAAAGATGTATTAAGTCTAAATAGAAGAATAAGAAAGAGAATAAATACAAAAATCATTAAAGATAGTTTAATCTCCAGCATGGACGCTCCTCTAAAAATTTGTTGAATTTTACCATCAAGGGTGTTAAAATGCGGTTAAAGAAACCTACTTTTTAAGTAGATTTATAAAATTGATAATTTCATTTTTACTTTCGAAACATATTTCAACAGAACTCTTTTTAAATTTAACTTTAAAAGGTAAAAGCTCTTTTAGCTCTTTTATTATCTCTTTATCTATAAGATCCTTTTTAGCACTCTTTTTAACCTCTTTTTTGCCTTTATGCTCTTTTTTACTCTTTATTAACTCTTCTGTCTCTCTTACACTTAACTTTTGACCAATAATAGTATCCACAACTATTTTTTCATCTTTTTCATCCAATCCTAATAATACTTTTGCATGTCCTTGAGATAATTTTCCTTCAATAATCTTTTCTTGTGTATATTTAGATAGATTTAGCAATCTTAAAGTATTGGTAATTTGTGAACGACTTTTATGCACAATCTTTGCCAACTCTTCATGAGTGATATTATGAACCTCTATTAACTCTTTATATGAGAGGGCAAGTTCAATAGGATTTAGATCTTCTCTTTGAATATTCTCAATTAAAGATAGCTCTCTTAATTTTTTCTCACTCTCTTTTAGAGTAAATGGAGCAACTATTGCTTTAATAGTATCAAGTCCAGCAATCTTTGAAGCTCTTAATCTTCTCTCCCCAGCAATTAAAATATATCTATCCTCATTTGGTATTACAACTATTGGTTGTATTAATCCATGAGCTTTTATAGATTCTGATAACTCTTCTAATTTTTCCTGATCAAAATGTTTTCTTGGCTGATATGGATTTGGATCTATCTCATCTACCAAAATCTCTACAATAGCATTTTCAATTTCACTCTCTGTAATAGATTCTAAATCATTTAATTGAGACTCATAAGTCTTTCCTAACTCTTGGAGAATATCTCCAAGTCCTCTTCCAAGTCCGCTCTTTTTACTACCCATTATCTACCTATTTTTCAAAATTGCTGAAGCAAGAGCTCTATATGCTTTTGAGCCTTTTGATGTGGCTGCATAGTGGGTTACAGGCTTGCCAAAGCTTGGTGATTCTGCTATCTTTACATTTCTTGGAACTACAATAAAATCTTTTTTAAATTTAAACAACTTATCACTAAAGTGATGCTCTAAATCTGCTAATACCTGTTTAGAGAGGTTGTTTTGACTTGAATACATTGTTGGTAAAAAGCCTTTTATCTTTAATTTTGGATTTATAGTTTTTCTTAATAGTGAAACTGTATTTAATAGCTGAGCCAATCCTTCAAGAGCAAAAAATTCACACTGAATAGGAATAATTACTGAATCTGCAGCACTTAAGGCATTTATTGTAATTGGTCCAAGTGCAGGAGGAGAATCTATAATAATATAATCATACTTATCTCTTACCTCATTTATACTCTTTCTCAAAATAAGCTCTCTATTTCTATTTGAGTGGCTATAAAACTCTTTTTCTATTCCAACAAGTCCAATATTTGAAGGTGCTAAAAATAGATTCTCTATATCTGTTTTTAATACTATCTCTGATAATTTTTTAGCTCCAATTAATACATGATAGATATTAAACTCATAATCATCTCTTCTAAAACCTAAATTTGTCGTAGCATTTGACTGAGGATCTGTATCTATTAATAATACTTTTTTCCCCTCTTGAGCCAAAGATGCTGCCAAATTTACAGCCGTAGTGGTCTTTCCAACACCACCTTTTTGGTTTGCAATAGCTATTATTTCACTCATCTTTTACTATATATCCTTTCACCATTGATTTGCAAAGAGCCATCTTCTTGCAAGATATCCCATTTATTGGGAACAGTTCCCCTAAAAGCCGCGCTTTGAGCCAAATCTTTACTATTAAATTCTAACTTGTATTTGCTAAAAATCTCCTTCCATGAAATAGATTTTTTTATAGCCTCTATATATTCACTTAGTAGATTTAATGAGCCATCTTCCCATTTTAAGGAACCAAAAGCACTATTTGGAGCAATAAAATTTACTCCAACTCCTATTATAAAAAAATCTCTTATTTTAGAAGTAATTACACCTCCACACTTTTTATCTTTAATATATAAATCATTAGGCCACTTTAATCTAAGATCTCTATTTTCCCTTTTTAAAATCTCTTTTATCAAAAAAGCAAAATAGATAGATGCTGAATAAAGAGGTAAATCTTTTGGCAATCTCTCCTCTTTTATAGCAATCGATGCAAAAAAATTTCCCTTTATACTAATCCATTTATCTCCTCTACTTCCTACCCCATTGGTTTGAAAGTTTGCTAATATAGCAATCTCTTTTTTGATTTTTCCCTCTCTAATAGCCTTAGTTAAAAAGTTTTGAGTAGAATCTATCTCATCAAATAATAAGATCTCCAACTCTCAATCTCCTTCCTACTATATATGAGATAGCATCCATAACCTTTTTTGATTTTGGCTGAAGTTTATATATTTTAATTGAACCTTTATTACATCCAACTACTATTGAATCTCTATTAATCTCTAAAATCTCTCCGCTTCTATAGTGATTATTACTATCTACTAACTCAATATCAATCAATTTTAAACCATTTTCTAAAAATATATCTGGCCATCCTCTATATGCTCTAAATTTTTTATATATCTCTTTTGCACTATCTAAATTAATTAAACCATCTTCTCTTTTTATCTTTTTACAATAAGAGGCAACACAACCATTTTGAGCAATTGGTTCTAAAGTTTCAAATCTTTTAATAACATCTATTGCAAGCTCTTTTGCCATTA
>JAADEA010000127.1 GCA_013153675.1 Campylobacterota bacterium | reverse complement strand
TGGTGCTCATAATAATGATAGACCTTTTAAGATAAAAGTAGATTTTATTGCTAAATAATAAATTATAAAAATCCCAAATTTTGGTTTTATTCTTACAAAATTAAAACTAATACTATTTAATATAATTCTCAGTCTCAATGTGCTAATATAGTAAGAAAAAAAGAGGTTATAATGAGAGTTTTTTTATTCATTATATTTATAACTTATCAATTATTAGCAAAATATGATGCTACTTTAACAATTAGTAAAGAGGTTGAGAAAAAAGGAGAGATCTCTTTAATAGATTGTTCACCTTCTAATAAAAAATCAAAAAAGATATATCAACTATTTTTAGACGATTTTAAAATTAGTGGAAACTTTTTAGTAAAAGGGGATTATAAAAAAGGGGATTTTCAAAAAGGAATTGATCCTTTAAAAGAGAAAGTTCCATATATTTTGAAGTATAGATATAGTGAAGCATTAGATGGAGCTAAATTGGATATTAGACTATTTAGCTCTTCATCTTCAACTGAACTTTTGAATAAGAGTTATAGTGTAACTACTTCAGAGAAGTATCCATTTTTGATTCATAAAGCAGTAAGTGATATTAATAATTTTTTGAAATTTCCAAAGATAGATTGGATAAATCGTTATGTAATATTTTCCTATTATACTGGTGCAAAAAAGAGTAAAATAGCTATTGCAGATTATACTTTTAGTTATGTAAAGACAATTATATATGGAGCTTTAGATTTATTTCCTCATTGGGCAGATAAAAAGCAACATATGATCTATTATAGCAATTATAGTGGAGATTTAATTACTCTTTATAGATTAAATATCTATACAGGAGAGAAGAAAAAGATATTAACTTCTCAGGGGATGTTGATATGTTCAGATGTGAGCGATAATAACTTTAATAAACTTCTTCTTACAATGGCTCCATCTTCTCAGCCAGATATCTATCTATACAATAATGGTAATTTAAAAAAGATTACAACCTTTAAGGGAATAGATGTAGGTGGAAAATTTGCTAATAATGAAAAAGAGGTGGTCTTTGTATCAAATCGTCTTGGTAAAGCTAATATTTTTAAAAAAGTTATTGGGCAAAAGGGTGTTATTCAAATTGTATTTAATGGAACAAATAATGACTCTTGTGATGTAGCTAATAAAAAAGTAGTATATTCAAGCAAAGAGGGAAGAGGGAAGTATAATTTATATTTAACTACAATTAATGGGGGAACTCCTCGTCCTTTAACATCAGGAGGAGTAAATCAATTTCCAAGATTTTCCATAGATGGAGATGTGATTATGTATATTAAGAGGAGTTATAAAGGAAACTCAATAGGCTATATTAATTTAAGAGCCAATATATCTAAACTTTTTGATTTAAAATTTGGAAAAATTCAATCTATTGATTGGTAAAGGATCTGCAATATGAAAAGGATTTTATTTATTATTTCTTTTGTTACTCTTTTAAATGGAGAGCCTTCTGTATATTCAAATAGTAGTTATATTGATCCAGTTAAATTGGCAAAGAGAAATAGCTCAAAGATAGTTGCTCTAAAAGGAGAGATTGAGAAGTTAAAAGTAGAAATTGAAGGGTTAAAGAGTCTTTTAGAAGGAATTAGTGCTCAGCTTAATAATTTAAGAAATCAAAATGGCAATAATATTTTAATTACTCAATTAGCTCAAAGAGTGGCTAAATTAGAGAGTGCTATTTTAAATGGAAGTAGCATAACTCAACAAAAAACTCTTCCTTCAAATAAGAACATCTCTTATTCAGAGAATCTAAAACAAAAGAGAATAGAAAAAAAGAGAAGTTTAGAAGATATTTTTAAAGAGGCAGTATTAAACTTTAATAAAAAGAGATTTACAAAGGCAAAAAGAGATTTTTTAGAGTTAAAAAAGAAGAGGTATAAATTAGCTTCAGTAGAGTTTTATTTAGGTGAAATTGCCTTTTTTAATAAAAGATATCAAAAGGCTTTTGAACATTATCAAAGAAGTGTTCAATTAAATGAGAATTCTGCTTTTATTGATAAGCTTTTATACCATACGGCTATTAGTCTATATCACTTAAATAGAAAACGTGAAGCAAAAAAATTTTTATTGGCAGTAATAGATGGATACCCAAATACTCCAAGTGCAAGAGAGGCAAAAAAATATTTAAAGAAGAGATTTTAATTTAAGGAATTTTTTATTAATAAAAGATAGAATGGATTTTTAAAAAGATATAAAAGGAAATTTATGGCTGTTAAGAAAGAAAATTCGGTAGTATCAATTGAATATGAAGTAAAAGTGGCAGGAGATGATAAAATAATTGATAGTAATAAGGGATCTATGCCACTTGAATTTATTACTGGGAAAGGGCATATTATTCCTGGTCTTGAAAAGGCATTAGAAGGAATGGAAGTAGGAGAGAGTAAAAAGGTTTTTGTAAAAGCTCAAGATGCATATGGTGAATATAATGAACAAGCTCTTCAAAAACTTCCAAAGGAGCAGTTTGAGGGAATTGATCTTCAAAAAGGAATGACTCTTTATGGTCAAGGAGAAAATGGAGAGACAATCCAAGTAGTAGTAAAAGATTTTGATGATGAGGGTGTAGTAGTAGATTTTAACCATCCATTGGCAGGAAAAGATTTAGAATTTGATGTGAAAATTTTAAGTGAAAGAGATGCAACTCAACAAGAGATTGAGAGTGGACAGGTTGAGAGTACCACTTGCCATGATGGAAGTTGTGGATGTCATTAAGAGAGATTTTTCTCTCTTAATTTTTTAAAAAGGAAAGAAGATGGATATCTCATTTGATATGTTTATTGAGACAGAAGTTCCCCAAAATGAGGTAATTATTTCAAGAACAGATCTAAAAGGGATAATTACATATGCAAATGAGACTTTTGCAAAAATTTCTGGATATTCTCAAGATGAGTTAGTGGGAAGACCTCATAATATATTGCGCCATCCAGATATGCCAAAGAGTGTTTTTAAGGATTTATGGGATCATTTAAAGGAAGGAAAGAGTTGGAGCGGATATATTAAAAATTTAAGAAAAGATAGAGGTTACTATTGGGTATATGCGGAAATTTCTGGAGTCTATAAAAACGGCAAATTGGTTGAATATAAAGCAATTAGAAGTTATGTTCCAAAAGAGATGAGAATTAAGATGCAAAATGAGTATGATAGAATTAGAAAAGAGGAAAATGAAAAAGTAAGATGTGTAAGCTATATTCCAGCTTCTTTATATGATAAATTAATAGATGTGGCAAATCAAAAAGAGATAATGCCAGAGACTTTGCTTCAAGAGTTGATTGATAAATTATAAAACCTCTTTTTTCTTTTTAATATTTACTATCTCATAGCCCGCATGGGCTAAATATAGTGGAATATTTTTAATTGAATCAATATCATATTTATATGTATCTTTTTGATCTTGTGTAGTAAATTTGCTAAATGGAAGTAAGCAATGGTGTCTTTTTGCTTTATTATCTCTAATCTCACAATACTCCCAGCCATGAAGATAGTGAAAACTGTTCCATCTGTTGTGTTCAGCCATTGCCAGCTTTGATATAAGAGTATTAAACTCTTTTGGAAACTTTGTATCTTTTTCTTCAATTTTTATAGCTTCACTAAAAATCTTTTGATTAATAGCAAGTAGCTCTTTTAAAGATTTAGAGCTTTTTTGTTTAGATAAATTTAGGGCTAATAGCTTAATATCTATATGAAGAGCTTGAGATCTGTTTGAATCTCTTTTAAAAAAACTAAGCTCAAGCCACTTTTTATTTAGTTCCTCTTTGTTAATCTCTTTTTCTCCTAAATATGAGGAGTAGTGAATTAGCTTTGCAATTAAATCAAGCTCTTCATCAATAATATTTTGCTCATTAATAACCTTTTCAAAATTGGCAAATGAGTAGAAATTTTTAAAAACATCCTTATTCTCATTTATCTTTTTGCTAATTCCAAGGTCGTGATAGATTGCAAAAAGAATCTTTGTTTTTAAATAGCCTTTTGCACTCTCTAAATC
>JAADEA010000171.1 GCA_013153675.1 Campylobacterota bacterium | reverse complement strand
TAGTTGCTAAAAATATGATGGATGATAAAACTCCCCAAAGTATTATACTTCAAGAGATATATAAAAAATATAAAAAACATAATCAACAACATCTTTTGTCTTTAACAAAACAGATTGAAGATCTAAAAGAAAATAGAGAGGAGCTTTTAAAAAATAAGATTAAATATCAGCAAATAATTTCAGCAATTGATGCTAAAAAGAGACAATATAAAAAAGAGCTTTTAGCAAAAAAAAGATTATTAAAAGAGCTAAGTAAAAAGGAGAAAAAGTATAAAGAGGAGTTAAAAAGATTATTTAAAAGACAAAGTATCTTAAGAAAAACATTAGCAAAATTAAAAATTTTAAAGATGGAGAAAGAAAATAGCTTTAGAGAAAAGGCAAAAGAGATTGAGAAGAGATCTTTAATCTTAAAAAAACTTAGAAAAGAGAGAGAAAAAAAACAGATAAATGCTCTTAAAAAAGGAAAAGATGTTAAATTTGAATTTGTCTCTTTAAGAAATATAAAGGTATTTGATAGCTCTTATAGATCAAATGTAGATAAGATCTATAAATATAGAGGTCCAAAAACTATCTCTCCTTTGCCAGGTGGAAAGATAATTAGAAGATTTGGAACATATTATGATAAGCTTTATAATATGAAGATTTTTAGTCCATCAATAGTAATAAAAGCTCCAAGAGAAAATAGCATAGTAAGAAATGTTTTAAATGGTAAAGTTGTATTAACAGGCAAAAATAGTATGTTTGGAAAGTTTGTAATTGTAGAGCATAATAATGGAATATATACTATCTATTCTGGATTATCAAAAATTAGTCCATATGTATCAAATGGAAAATTTGTTAAAAAGGGAGCAGTTTTAGGAAAAGTTAGGAGAAAATTGCATTTTCAAGCATATAAAGATGCTAAGCCTCTAAATCCAACGAAATTAATCGATATTTAGCTTTGACAAAAGCTCTTTGGGTATAATTGCACTTAAATTTAAAGGGATGAGAGATGTCTAAAAGAAAGAGAGTTCTTGTTAAATTCTCTGGTGAAGCGTTAGCAGGAGAGAGTGGCTTTGGAATAGATACCTCAATTTTAGAATATATTGCAAAAGAGATTAAGAGTTTAGTAGATAATAATATAGAAGTGGCAATTGTTGTAGGTGGTGGGAATATTATTAGAGGTGTTACTGCTGCTAAAGAGGGTATTCTTAGAAGAACAAGTGCTGATTATATGGGTATGCTTGCTACTGTTATAAATGGAGTGGCTATCCAAGAGGCATTAGAGAATATTGGACTTGAGGCAAGATTACAAACTGCAATAGAGATGCACGAAATAGGTGAGCCATTTATTGTAAGAAGAGCGAGAAGACATTTAGAAAAGGGCAGAGTAGTAATATTTGTAGCTGGTACAGGAAACCCATATTTTACCACAGATACAGCAGCTACCTTAAGAGCAAATGAGATTGATGCTGATATGCTTATAAAGGCTACTAAGGTAGATGGAGTTTATGATAAGGATCCAAAAAAATTTAGTGATGCTAAAAAGTTAGATGAGATAAGTTATGATGAGGCATTAGGAGAGAATATAAAAGTTATGGATGATACTGCTATTGCTTTAGCAAAAGAGAATAAATTGCCTATTATTGTATGTGATATGTTTAAAAAAGGAAATCTTTTATCTATTATTAATGGCGATTTTTCTAAATGTTCGATAGTTAAATAAAGGAGTGGTTATGAGATTAGAACAAATAGCAGCAAAAGCTTTAGAGGCTGTAAATTATGATAGATATCTTTTATCAAAAGCAGTAGGGAGAAGGGCTGAAGAGTTAATTAATGGAGCAAAGCCTTTAGTTGATATGGATCTAAAAAAGTATAAAGCAACAGATATAGCAATTTATGAAATAGCAAGTGGTAAATTAAAAGTTGAGCGTGAGAGTTAGAGAGATTGAGAGATATTTTAGAGACTTTTAAGGATATTAAGAGTATAAGTGATGCAATTAAGCTCTTAGGTACTCTTATTGAGATTACCCCTCCTATACAAAAAGCTTTAGATTTTGCAATCAAAGCTCATAGTGGTCAATTTAGAAAGAGTGGGGAGCCATATGTTATACACCCAATTGTAGTTGCTGCAATTGTGGCTGTAATTAGTGGTGATGAGGAGATGGTAATAGCAGCTCTTTTACATGATGTAGTAGAGGATACCTCTTATGAAATTGAAGATATTCAAAGAGAATTTGGTGATAATGTAAAAGAGTTAGTAGAGGGGCTTACAAAAATTGTTGAAATTAGAGATAAAAAGCTAATTCCATCTACCTCTAATGAGAAGTTGATTACTTCTGCTCTTTCTTTTAGAAAGATGTTAATTGCTTCTATTAAAAATGTAAAAGTGTTAGTTATTAAACTTTGTGATAGATTACATAATATGCTAACACTTGATGCTTTACCTCCAGCTAAGAGATTAAGAATCTCTGAAGAGACTTTAGTGGTTTATGTTCCAATAGCCCACCGTCTTGGAATTGGAAAGATTAAAAATCTTTTAGAAGATCTATCTTTTAAATATATCTATCCTGAAGATTATAAAAGAATTGATGATTATATGAAAGAGCATCATCAAAGTCTTCAGTTAAAATTAAATGATTTTATTGAGAAGGTAAAACAGCTTTTAAATAAAAGTGGATTTCATAGAGATGATTTTGAAATTATTGGAAGAGTTAAGCACTACTACTCTATCTATCTAAAGATGCATAGAAAAGGGGTTTCAATTGATGAGATTTTAGATCTTTTAGCAATTAGGATTATTGTAAATGAACCAATAGAGTGTTATGAGGTATTAGGTTATTTACATTTAAATTTTACTCCTTTAGTATCAAGGTTTAAAGATTATATTGCTCTTCCAAAAGATAATGGATATCAAACGATTCATACTACTATTTTTGATGATAAGAATATATTTGAGGCTCAAATTAGAACTAAAAAGATGCACCATTTAGCTGAATTTGGTATTGCTGCTCACTGGAAATATAAAGGAATTATTGGAAATATCAATTTAGATTGGCTAAAGTCTCTTCCTTATCAAGATAGATCAATTGAGCATTTTTATGAAAGGGCAAAAGAGAGTTTATATAGTGAAGATATTGTTGTTTTATCTCCAAAAGGAGAACATATTACTCTTCCAAGAGGTTCTGTGGCACTTGATTTTGCTTATGCAATTCACTCTGAAATTGGAGATAGAGCAACTGCAGCTTATGTTAATAAAGAGAAAGTTTCCCTATTAACTATTTTAAAAAATGGTGATATTGTAAAGATAGAGACTCAAGATAAGCCAAGATTGCATTGTTCATGGGTAGATGTGGTAAAGACTACAAAAGCAAAAGAGGGAATTAAACATAGATGTAGGCAATATCTAAGAGAATTAAATTATAAAATAGCTGTAAATATTTTAGCTACTATCTTTGATAAATCTCCAAAAGAGATTATAAAGGTGGCAAGAGAGAGTAAATTGGTAGCAAATCTCTCTAAAGCATCAACTAACTTAGATACTCTTAAAGAGAAAATATATAAAGTCTCTAAATATGCAAAGATAAGAGAAGTTAGATTTTGGGAGTTATTAAAAAAAGGGTATAAAAAGCCCTATTTAAAAGAGATTGATCTATTTAGATTTTTTACAAATAAACCTATTGAAAAGGTGGAGTTTGATTATTGTTGCCATCCAAAAATAGGAGATGAAATTGTTGCTTTTTATAAAGATGGTGTGGCAATTATTCATCATAAATTGTGTCGTCAAGCAATTGATAAGATAGATAAAGAGCTTCCAATGGTATATGTTGAGTGGAAGAGTAAAAAGACTCAAAAATATAAACTTTTAGTTGGACTTCAAAATAAAAAGGGCGTTTTAGCTAAATTGCTTCAGATGTTAGCTAATATGGATATAAATGTAATTGGCATAGAGCTTGGATTAAAAAGCGGTGAGAATGCTGAATATTGTGAAATATATATTGAGGGTAACGATATTGATAGAGATAAATTAAAAGAGGGACTTTCTAAGTCTTATAAGGTTGTTGAGATTACTCCATTAGATGATGCTTAT
>JAADEA010000153.1 GCA_013153675.1 Campylobacterota bacterium | reverse complement strand
ATTCTAATGAAACATCGTTAAGCAAAAGGGAGTTTTTAATCTCTTTTTTAAAAGAGTTAAAAAAAGATGATGAGATAATTATTGCCTCCTTAGATATTTTAAGTTCTAAAATAAAAGAGGCAATGATTATTCTAAATTGCTTTTTAAGTCGCAATATTACCCTCCATATTGCCTCAAATGCAATCTCCATAAATCAAAAAACAGAACTTGAAACAATTATGCCACTAATTGTAAAACTTGAAAATGAAAAAAAATCTATAAGATCTAAGAGGGTAGGAAGACCTAAAGGTAGCTCCTCTTTATCTAAATTTGATCCTCTCTTTTTAGAGATTTTAGAGGGGCTAAAAGCTAAAAAGAGTGTTACCTCCTTAGCAAAAGAGTTAAAAGTAAGTAGAAGTTCCCTAAAAGATTATATAAAATCAAGAGGAATTAAAGAACTTTTAGATAAAAGGGTAAAAAAAATAAAAAATCAAGAAAAGTTAAAATGTACAATTAACTTTGAAAGGAAAGAAGATGTCGACAGCTCCAAAGAAGAGTAAAAAAAGTGAATATCTAAAAGGGTGGATACCCTATCGTATTAAAAGATATTGGTTTTATGTAGTTGGAACAATTATTGCCATGGTATTACCATGGATTAAAGTAAATGGAAATCACTTTTTCCTATTAAACTTCGATAAAAAACAACTACATCTATTTTTTGTTAGATTTGATATGCAAGAGCTATATTTAATGCCATTTTTATTGATGCTTTTATTTATTGGTATTTTTGCTATTACCTCTCTTGGAGGTAGAGTTTGGTGCGGATGGGCATGCCCTCAAACAATCTTTAGAGTTATATATAGAGATCTGTTTGAAACAAAATTGTTAAAACTTAGAAAAAGAATTAGCAATAAGCAGATAGAACCTGATATGAGCAAACCTGAAAATGTTGCAAAAAGAGCTATTGCAATTGCTATGTGGTCAGTTCTTGCTTTTATTGCAGCAGCAAACTTTTTATGGTTCTTTCTTCCACCAGAAGATTTCTTTAAATATATTCAGCACCCAACAGATCATCCAATTTTAATGATATTTTGGCTTGGATTTGCTCTATTTTTAATAGCAGATATAGTATTTATCAAAGAAAACTTCTGTATCTATATATGTCCTTATAGCCGTGTACAATCTGTAATGTATGATGATGATACTCTAATGGCTGTATATGACCCAGTAAGAGGAGGACATATTTATGAAGGCGAAGGAAATAATAGGCACAAAGTTGTTCACTCTCTAAAAGAGCTACAAGAGAAAGATCCAAGTGCAGAGTGTACAATGTGTGAAAGCTGTGTAAAGGTATGTCCTACCCATATTGATATTAGAAAAGGGCTTCAGCTTGAGTGTATTAACTGTCTTGAGTGTGTAGATGCTTGTACTAAAGTTATGGGAGCACTTGGAAAACCAAGTCTTATTAGATGGTCAAGTGAGAGAGAGGCAGTATTACATGAAGGTAAAACAAGAATTTTAAGACCAAGAACAATTGGATATTTTTCAATTCTTGGTATAGTATTAATAGCCCTTTTTGCAATGAGTGGAAAAAAAGAGCACATGTTATTAAATATTAATAAAACAACTCGTCTATATAAAATAAATCCTGATGGTAGTGTTGAAAATGATTATGTATTTTTATTCCAAAATACAGATACCAAACCTCACAAATACTATTTTAAAGTAATTGATAATAAAGATATTAAAATTGTAATACCAAAAAAACCATTCCATCTTGGAGCATTTAAGAAAAAGAAAAAGATTGTTATCTTAAAAACAGATAAAGTATTAGCAAAAAATGAAACAAGAGATGTACCAATTACAATCACTATTAAAGCTTATGCAGTAGATGATCCTAAAAAGATCAGCGTCATTAGAAAAGCAGTTTTTGTATTCCCAAGATATGATATCTATTTATCAAAGGTAAAGAAAAAATAATCCCTTTTCTTTACCTATTTTTACCTCTTTTAATCTTAGTTTAGATATAGTTTAGCGCTTTTATATAAAATACCTTCACACCAAAAATTAAAAGGAGACTTGATGAAAAAAAGAAAATTTCTTAGTGTAATTACTCTACTTATAGGAGCATCACTATTAAGTGCAAAGCCATATATGGAAAAGACACCTCAAATGGCTCAAAAAGTAAAAGAGATAGCAGGAGAACAATCACCTTATTATAGGGGTAAAAAAGAGCAATTTCCACATGATTACTTTTTAGTAAATAAAAATTTACCTTTCTTAGTAGGAGCAATACTTTTTCATCCTCAAGGTGATAAATTAAAACTTACAAAAGAACAACTTGAAAAATTTAAAGAGATGAAAAAAACATTAGTTCCTCAATCAATGAAAATAGCAAAAGAGGTTAAAGAGATGGAGCTAAAGCTGGCAAAAGAGATCTTAGAAGAGAAAAAAGATCCAAAAGAGCTATATCCTTTAGTTGATGAAATAGCTAAGAAAAAAGCTGCCTTAACAAAAGCTCATTTAGATTGTATACATAAAGTTCAATCAATTTTAACTCCTCAACAATATAAAACTCTACTACAACTTGTATCTAAAAAGTAAAAGCCTTTTGGCTTTTACATCTATATAAAATTAGATATAATCTCTCCAATAAATGAGGGAGAAAAATATGAAAATCTCAATAATTGGTCTTGGATATGTAGGCTTACCCTTAGCCGTAGCATTTAGTAAAAAGTATAATGTAATTGGTTATGATATTGCAAAAAAAAGAGTTGAAGAGTTAAATAGCGGAATTGATAGAACATTAGAAGTTAGTGAAGATGAATTAAAAGAAGCACTTAATAGAGGAATAAAGTTTACTACCTCTTTGGAAGATATTAAAGATGCAAATATCTATATTATAACTGTACCTACTCCAATTGATAAACATAAAAATCCAGATCTAACTCCTTTAATAAAATCAAGCAAAGCTATTGGTAAAGTTCTAAAAAAAGGAGATATTGTAATTTATGAATCAACTGTATATCCAGGATGTACTGAAGAGGTTTGTGTTCCAATTTTAGAAAAAGAGAGTAATCTTGAATTTAATAAAGATTTTTTTGTGGGATACTCTCCTGAGAGAATCAATCCAGGAGATAAAGAGCATACTGTAACAAAAATACTTAAAGTAACAAGTGGAAGTACTCCTGAAATTGCAAAAACAATTGATAAGCTTTATAAAAGTATAATTACTGCTGGAACTCATTTAGCTCCTTCAATAAAAGTAGCAGAAGCTGCAAAAGTAATTGAGAATGCTCAAAGAGATATAAACATAGCTTTTGTAAATGAGTTAGCAATTTTGTTTGATAAATTAAATATCGATACAAAAGATGTACTTGAAGCTGCAGGGACTAAATGGAACTTTTTAAAATTTACTCCAGGACTTGTTGGAGGACATTGCATTGGAGTAGATCCATACTATCTAACTTATAAAGCAAAAGAGATTGGACACCATCCAGAAATAATACTTGCAGGAAGAAGATTAAATGATAATATGGGAATTTTTGTTGCAAATAAGGTAATAAAGCTAATGATTCAAAAAGGGCACACTATAAAAGGGAGTAGAGTATTAGTGCTTGGAATTACTTTTAAAGAAAATACTCCAGATATTAGAAACTCAAGAGTTATAGATGTTATAAGAGAGCTTAAAGAGTTTGGTATAAATGTTGATATTTATGATCCTTGGGCAGATAGCAAAGAGGTAAAAGAGGAGTATAACTTAGAGTTAAAAAAAGAGATTGATATAAATAATTATGATGCTATAGTACTTGCAGTTGCTCATAAAGATTTTAAAAAGTTAGAAGAGCCAATTAAAAATGCTAAAGAAAACTCAAATCTTATTGTTTATGATATTAAAAGCTTTTTTGATAAAAGTTTAGTAGATGGGAGATTGTAGTAAAAAGATTTAATAAGCTTCCTTTTATTCTACTCTCCTCTTTTTTAATCATCTTTTTGAGTAACTTTTACACATTTATTTTAAAATTTATATTTTTTTAAAAAAATATTAGACTTTATATCCTTTTTTTAGATTCTTGTGAATAATATAAAAAATGTAAAAAATATG
>JAADEA010000097.1 GCA_013153675.1 Campylobacterota bacterium | reverse complement strand
TAATCTAAAGGAGGAATTGCAAAAAAAATTTAATTTAGAGTTAGAAGATAAAGGAGAGCTTTTATTAAAAGAGTCCTCTTATAAGATAGCTCCTTTAAAAGATGAAATATTTTTAAAAATATTCCAAAGCCAAAAAGGAGAATTAGATATTAAATATCTAAAAGAGATAATAGAGATAGCAAAAAAATATAATGGAAAATTGCGCTTATCAATAGATCAAAATATATTTTTATTTACAAAAGAGAAAATTAAAAATAGCTCTTCTTTTTCATTAACTCTAACATGTGCAGGAAGCAGATATTGCCCATTTTCATTATGGGATACAAAAAAAGAGATAGATGAGATTATAGAAAGAGACTCTTTAGATGTTAAAGTTGGCTTTAGTGGTTGTTTAAAAGGATGTGGCAAACACCATCATAGTGATATAGGAATAATTGGAATTAGAACAAATCTTTATGCTCCAACTGAAAAGGCTATTAGAGTCTATATTGGTGCTTTAGAAAAAAATGGAGCAGGAAGATTGCTCTATTATTCTGTTCCAAAAAGAAAATTTAAAGAGCTATTTTTAGCTATTATAGATGATTTTAAAAATAGTAATTATAAAAATTTTTTTGAATTTTCTAAAAATATATTGACCTTTTACTCAGTTGAATTTTTACAGCTTTGGTATGTAGCTAAACTAAATAATTTAATATCCTCATCTATTTATAAAGAGTTTTTTAATCTAAATGAAGAGCTAATAATTAAAAAGATTAAAGAAGTTACAAATTTTAAAGAAGAAGATTTTACACCTTTAATCAAAGAGTTATCACATAAGGCATGGGATATATGAAAATTTATATATTAAGTGGAGCAGGGCTTAGCGCTCCAAGCAATATTCCCACTTATAGAGAAAAAAATGGAATTTGGAGTAGATATAATATTTTAGAGTATGCTACTCATGAAGCATGGGAAAAAGATCCAAAAAAGGTGATATCCTTTTTTGATCAAAGAAGAGTTGAGCTTAAAAAGTATAAGCCAAATAGAGCTCACTATTTTATTGCTTCACTTAAAAATAAGATACATCTTACTCAAAATATTGATGATCTATCTACAAGAGCCAATGACCCTGTAATATATTTACATGGAAAGTTAAGAGAGGTTAGATGTGATAAATGTTTAAAAAGCTGGGATATTGGTTATAATCCTCAGCCACAAAGGTGCATTTTTTGTAACTCTTCTAAAGTAAGACCAAATGTTGTGTTATTTGGAGAAATAGCACAAAATTATAAATATCTATATACTATTAAAGCTGATATATTTATAGCTATTGGAACAAGTGGAAGAGTAATTGATATAGCAGATATTGCTCAAAATTATCCTATATCTATATTAATAAATCCAAAAAGAGAGAAGAGATTTACCACTTTTTATGGAAAATTTGATGAATATATAGATCAATATTTTACTTACTATATACAAAAAGATATAATTGATGCCCTAAAAGATTTAAAAGAGCTATTAAACCAACTAAATAGGAAATAGATAATGAACATATATACTCTTTGTGCCGTAGGGGTTTTTATAGTTATATTAAAGTTCTTATCACCTATTTTAATCTATCCAATTATAGCCCTATTTTTAACTATTCTTTTAGTGCCAATTTTTAGCTTTTTTGATAAAAAAGGTTTACCAGCAATTATTGCATACTTTATAACCCTACTTGGTTTTATTGCTATTGTAGGAATAATTGGAATAATTTTAGATAGTTCATTAAAAGAGTTTAATAACTCACTTCCAATTTATCAAGATAAATTAAATACTCTTTTAAAAGAGATAAATAAACTACTCCACTCTTTTAATATAGAGATATCTTCCCAACTTATATCATCAAAATATCTTGTTACTCTACTAAAGAAGATATTATCAAACTTTAGCAATATTATTAAAGGCTTTTTAATTGTGCTAATAGGAGTTAGTTTTCTTCTATTTGAATCTAAAGATTTTAGTAAAAAGATAAATAAAATCTCTAAAGATACATCAAAATTTAAAGAGCTATTTAAAAGTGTTCAAAAATACTTTTTAATTAAAACTTTTACAAGTCTATTAACAGGTCTTTTTGTAGGTATTATGTTATATCTATTTCAAGTTCCATATGTATTTTTATTTGGATTTTTAGCATTTATTCTTAACTATATTCCAGTAATTGGATCAATAGTAGCAGCAATTCCTGGTATTCTTCTTACTCTTTTAACTTTTGGATTTGAAAGTGCTATTTATGTAACAATTCTTTATATTATTATAAATATCTCTATCTCAAATATTTTAGAACCAAAAATTATGGGAGAAGGACTTGATCTCTCTCCTGCAGTAGTATTTTTCTCATTGATTTTTTGGGGATGGATCTTTGGAATAGCTGGGACATTCTTTGCAGTAGTTTTAACTATGAGCTTAAAAATAGCCCTTTCAAACTCTCCTAAAACAAAATGGATCTCTATACTCTTAGCAAAAGCTTAATATTTATTTTTAATTAACTATAAAAGTAATATAATAGTTTTATATTAACAAAAGGAGGAGGTTATGAAAAAAGTGGCACTCTTTACAATTATTCTTCTTTTTCTAACAGGAGGTGCAATAGCAAAAGAGGGAATTTTATTGGCAAAAATGCAATTAGGCGCTAATAACAGCTCCTCGTCCACTTCTGCTCAAGAGCCACAAAAAAAGCCAGTTGATTGTGATGAACAGCTCATAACTTGTGGAGATAAGTGCCAAGAAAAAAGTGGATGGGCAAAAATAAAATGCGATAAAGATTGTGAAAAACAATATGAAAAGTGTCTTATAAATCAATAATTATAATAGATAAAGAAGAGTTTTTCTTCTTTATCTATCTAAAATATGAGAAGATGGGCTATAAGTAAAAAATTCTCCTTTAAATACCTCTTTTTCTTTCACATATCCAACTACTTGAACTTTACTTTTTTTACCATTTTTTTCTATCACCTCTGCTTTAAATATCACCTCATCACCTACTACAACAGGAGCTAAAAATGATACATTAGCACTAACTAAAACTACATTTTCACTATTAACTGCTGCCATTGCAGCAAAATCGGCTGCACTAAAAGTAAATCCACCATGTACTAATCCTCTACTATCAGCTCTCATAAACTCTTTTGTCTCTAATTTTACTATTGCTCTATTATTATCTAACTCAACTAACTTTCCAGATATGGTAGAGTCTATCTCTTTATGAGTTAATAACTCCATATTTACTCCTTAAAAAACTTTTCAATCTCTAAAAAATAGTCATTTATATTTTCAAAAGAGTGCCCTCCACCCTCATCTAAAATTACTTTTGCTCCTTTAAAAATATTAAAAGCAATCTTATAATCAATAACATCATCATCCTTTTGTAAAAGGAGGAAAAAGAGATCCTTTTTAATATTTTTTACTCTAAAGGCTTTAAGAGATTCTAAATGGATATTATTAAACTCAAAATAGCTCAAATCATAAAAATTTAATCCCCTTTTTTCTTCTTTTGTAAATCTCTCTAACGTCTCCCATGGATATATAGAAGGATTTATTAAAACGCTCTTTAAATTAAAAAGATGGGCCAAATAGATAGCGTAAAATCCTCCTAACGATGAGCCAATAAGATTAATCTTTTCATTTTGACAATTTTTAATAATCTCCTTAAGGGTTGAAATTGCCAAATTTGGTACATAAGATAAAGAGGGAGCTATAAATTTATCTTTATTTTTAAAATATTCTCTAAAAGCCTTTGCCTTTACCCCTTCTCCACTTCCTCCAAAACCATGAATATATAATATCACTTTTTTTCCTTTAAAGATATAAATAACTAAAATTATAAAATATATGAATAAAAATTGGATATATAACCAACTCTCTTTTCTCCATAATAAAACCAAAAATCAAAGAGGGAAAAAATGTTAATAAAGCCCAAATTATAGGATGAAAAATTAGATGATAAAAAACAAATAAAATAGAAGTGGCTATATTTGCATAGGAGATTAAACATAACTTTTGTTTAAAAAATCTATATTTTAAAAGCCCTCTTAATATAGTTCCTCTAAATAACAACTCTTCAAAAATT
>JAADEA010000060.1 GCA_013153675.1 Campylobacterota bacterium | reverse complement strand
ACATCTATTAGGATTTGATCATGAGATAGATAATGGAGAGATGAGAGAAAAAGAGGCTCAATTAATAAAAGAGTTTAATCTTCCATCGAGTCTAATAATAAGGGGTGAGGAGCATTAATGGATATTATTATATTTATAATCTCTCTTTTTGTATTAATTAAAGGAGCAGATCTACTAATCTCTCAAGCAGAAAAGATAGCGCTATATTTTGGAATATCACAATATGTAATTGGAGCAACTCTTATTGCAATTGGTACATCTCTACCAGAGATGGCAGCTTCAATTAGCGCTTCTATTAATCATAAGCCTCTTTTGGCTCTATCTAATGTACTTGGGAGCAATATTATAAATATCTCATTGGTTCTTGGAAGTGTATTTCTATTTGCAAAAAAGATAAATCCACATAGGGACTTTTTTGCAAAAGATAGCTCATGGGCTCTTTTTCCCGTATTACTATTTATAGCCATAATTATTAAAGGATATATTACAATATTTGATGGATTTATTCTAATTGGACTAATGGGAGCATATATTTTATTTTTATTTAAAAATCAAGATGAGGTATTAGAACTTGCTCAAGAGGAGCTAAAAGATATTAAAAAAGAGCAATTTGATTGGAAAAGAAGTTTAATTTTATCTATTATAGCTCTTATTTTAGTAATTAAAGGAGCAGATTATACAATAGAGAGTGCTTCTAATATAGCAAAAAGTTTTGGAATTAGTGAGTGGATAGTTGGTATTTTACTTGTAGCCTTTGGCACATCCTTGCCTGAGCTTGTAGTATCTATAATGGCAGCTAAATCCAATAAAGCAGATATGGCTATTGGAAATATAATTGGGTCTAATATGGCAAATATTACAATGGTACTTGGAAGCGCAGCTCTATTTGGAAAAATAGAGCTAAATTTAACAAAATATCTATTTGATCTATCAATGCTTGTAATTGTTACATTAATGCTTGTATTTATTACTGCAAATAGACTCTACTCAAAACCAGCTGGAATATCTCTATTATTAATATTTGCTCTTTTTATAGAACATATACTACTTGCTATTTAATCTCCACATTTAGGACAGATTCCATATAAATTTATCTGTCTCTCTTTTAATTTATAGTGACTCTTATTTGCAACCTCTATTGTATCTTTTGCTATCTTTTCATCAAAAGGAAAATCTTCTACGCTTCCGCAATTTATACATATTAGATGGATATGCTCATCTTTTTTTAACTCATATTTAGATTTTTTTCCGCTAATTGGAACTTCTACTACTACACCCTTTTCTACCATAGAGATAATATTTTTATATATAGTAGCTAAAGATAGTGTAGGATGAGTAGCTTTTACATTCTCATATATCTCATCTACATTTGCATGCCCAAGCTTATCTAAAACAGAAAGAATTGTAATTCTTTGAAAAGTAGCCTTTAGATCATTTGCTTTTAACATATCTATATATTTTTCCATTGCTATTTGGCTCCTTTAATAAAAAGCGCAATATTGCGCTTTTGCTCTTATTTATAGTTCATCTGCATGTTTAGATAGATATTTAGCTACACCCTCAGGTGTTGGCTCCATTCCCTCTACTCCCTCATGCCAATTTGCAGGGCACACCTCTCCATGCTCATTTACAAACAACATAGCATCAACCATTCTAATCATCTCATCAATATTTCTACCAAGAGGAAGATCATTAATTACTGCATGGCGAACTGTACCATCTTTGTCTATTAAAAATGATCCTCTAAGAGCTACTGCCTCATTTACAAGTACATCATAATCTCTTGCAATCTGTTTTGTAATATCTGCTACAAGAGGAAATCTTACTCTCCCAATTCCACCTTTTTCTACTGGAGTCTCTCTCCAAGCATAGTGGCTATATTGAGAATCAACTGAACATCCTATTACATTAATTCCTCTTTTTTTAAACTCATCAATTCTATGGTCAAAAGCGATAATCTCTGAAGGACAAACAAATGTAAAATCTAATGGATAAAAGAATAATACAGCCCCATTTTTTCCTATATTTTCATATAAATTAAAATCATCTACTATTGTTCCATCTTCTAATACAGCTGGCGCAGTAAAATCTGGCGCTTTTTTTGTAACTATCATATTCTCTCCTAAATTGGGTATTCTTAAAGGAATAATTTTATCATCTAATTATTAAGAGAGTGATAAAAATTATCTTTTAATTATAGAAAAACTACTCTATATACTCAACTTTTTTTCGATAAAATAAGCTCAAAAAAGCTTCAAAGGATATAAGAAGATGCCAAATGAGTGTAAAAAGATCTATATTACAACTCCAATTTATTATGTAAATGATGTTCCCCATATAGGACATGCCTATACAACAGTAATTGCTGATACTATTGCAAGATATTCAAGGCTTGTTGGATATGATACCTTTTTTCTAACAGGAACAGATGAGCATGGGCAAAAAATTGAAGAGGCAGCCAAAAAAAGAGGCAAGAGTCCAAAAGAGTATGCAGATGAAGTATCAAAAAAGTTTAGAGATTTATGGGACCACTTTGAGATAACTTATGATAAATTTATTAGAACAACACAAGAGGATCACGCAATTGGAGTTCAAAAAGCATTTTTAAAGATGTATCAAAAAGGAGATATTTACAAAAGTGTATATAAAGGAAACTATTGTATCTCCTGCGAAGCTTTTTTTACAGAGACTCAATTGGTAGATCATGAGTTTTGTCCAGAGTGTGGAAAGAGCACAACAGTTGTAGAAGAAGAGAGCTATTTTTTTAAATTATCAAAATATCAAGATAAACTTTTAGAGTGGCTAAAAAATAATGAAAAAGCAATTTTGCCTAAAACAAGAAGAAATGAAGTAATTAGATTTATTGAAAGTGGTTTAGAAGATCTATCTATTACAAGAACATCTTTTGAGTGGGGTATAAAACTTCCAAAAGAGCTTAATGATCCAAAACATGTAATATATGTATGGCTTGATGCTCTTATGAACTATCTTACAGCCTTAGGATATGGGACAACTAATGAAAAGATGGATTATTGGCCTGCAAAAGTTCATTTAATTGGAAAAGATATCTTAAGATTTCACGCAATATATTGGCCTGCATTTTTAATGAGTTTAGATCTACCTTTGCCTCATCATATAGCAGCCCATGGATGGTGGACAAGAAATGGGGAGAAGATGAGCAAATCAAAAGGAAATGTGATAGATCCAAAAGAGGTAGCAGATGCATATGGGCTTGATAACTTTAGATATTTTATGTTAAGAGAGGTTCCATTTGGAGGGGATGGAGACTTTAGTCAAAGAGCATTAATAGATAGGATTAATTCAGATTTAGGAAATGATTTAGGAAATCTATTAAATAGAACAATTGCTATGGCTCATAAATTTAATAATGGAGTAGTAGACTCTATAGATGTTAAAAAGTTCTATTTAGATGAACTAAATGAAGTAGAAAAGATAATTGATTCTCTATCTTCTTATATATATGATATGCAACTTCATAGATATTTAGAAGAGATTTGGAAGATACTCTCTTTAGCTAATAAAAGTATAGATAGATATCAACCATGGAATCTTGTAAAAGAAGATAAATTAGACAAAGCCAATGCCCTAATTGCTCTTATTTCAAACATTTTAGCAAGAGTAGCTATATTATTATCTCCTGTAATGCCAAAGAGTGCTCAAAAAATGGCAGAAGCTTTAAATATAAAAATAGATAATAACTACTATAAAAAACTTATTGAAAATAAAGAGCTATTAGATAAATTTGAAATTAAAAAGATTCCTCCTCTATTTCCAAAAGTAGAGAAACCCCTATTAAAAGAGCCTCAACCAAAAGAGGAGAAAAAAGATGATCTAAATTTAGCATCTCTTATTACAATAGATCAATTTTTCAAAAGTGACTTAAGAGTTGGAACTATTATTGAAGCTCAAGAGGTTAAAAAGAGCAAAAAACTTCTTAAATTAAAAGTTGATTTAGGTGAAAATAGACCAAGGGATATAGTAGCTGGAATTAAAGAGTATTATACTCCTGATGAGTTAATCAATCAGCAAGTTTGTGTAGTTGCAAATTTAAAACCAGCAAAAATTATGGGAATGGTATCTGA
>JAADEA010000035.1 GCA_013153675.1 Campylobacterota bacterium | reverse complement strand
TTTGAAGTTCAATTTCTACTGAATATCTAATATATTCATATAAAATAAGGGATATTAAAAGTAATAAAGCAGCCATTGCAGCTGCTAATTTTAGGAGAAAATTTAATCTTAAGCTTTGTTTGGAAAACAAAATCTATAACCTCTGCGCCTTACCGTCTCAATAGTAGTAATTCCTAAAGGTTTATCCATTTTTTGGCGAATTTGATTTATAGCAACCTCAATTACATTTGGAGTTACCAATTCTGGCTCTTCCCAGATTGCATCTAATAGTTGCTCTTTAGAGACAATTTGGTCTCTATGCATTGCTAAATGAGTTAATACCTCAAAAGGTTTTCCTTTTAATTCTACAACCTCTCCTTTATAGATAATTTTTTCCTCTTCTGGATTTATAATTAAATCACCAATTTCTATAATATTGCTTCCTCCAAAGCGGAGTTTTGCTTCAATTCTCATTAATAAGATCTCAAAATCAAAAGGCTTTTTAATATAATCATCAGCTCCTGCTCTTAGAGCCTCTATTTCACTTTCCTTATCATCTCTTGCAGATAATACAATAACTGCAGTTTTTGGTTTTTTTTCTTTTATTTCTGATATTAAATCTACTCCATTTCCATCTGGAAGCATCCAATCAAGCAATACTAAATCATAATTTCTAATTCCAAGATAATATCTTCCATCTTGTAAACTTTCTGCAATATCATTTTGATATCCAAACTCTTTTAGCCCCTCTGCTAATGTTTTGCTAAGAGTTACCTCATCTTCTATTATCAATATTCTCATAGCCATACCTTTTATGGTTTAAGTTATTTTTCAATTATAACACAAATTAGCAATATTTTTAAAGGCGATTTTGAAATTTCGTTAAGATTTTTCTAAGGCAATTTTTAAAAATGGAGAATATATGCTAACCAAAATATCGGGTGTTGCCATCTTTTTCACACTTTTTCTTTGGGGAGAAAGATATATAGTGGTAGATTTGACTAAACAAAGAGCTTATGCCATAGAGGATGATAGAGTTTTATTTAGCGGTAAAGTCTCAACAGGCAAAAGAGGTTATGAGACTCCAACTGGTGTATATAGAATTTTAGAGAAGAAGAGAAAACATGTTTCTAATTTATACCCAAAGCCAAATGGAGGGGCAAAAATGCCTTATATGATGAGGCTTACATGGAGTGGAATTGCGATGCATCAAGGCTATACTCCAAATTATAGAGCTTCTCATGGTTGTATTAGACTAAAAAGAGGGTTTGCAAGAAGACTTTATAGGTGGGCTAAAGTTGGAATGAGAGTTGTAGTAAAGGAGGGGAAAAAGAGAAAAAGAGCTTATGGAGTAGATAATATAAGATTTAAAAAGGCTTTAGATAGTCTAAAATATAAAAGAGAAAAGATCTCTTATAAAAAGAGACTAAGAAAAGTAAAAAAAAGGAGTATCTCTGTAGATTATGAGGTAATAGATATCTAAAATATAAATGAATCTTTTAGAGCTACTGTTCCATCATTTATAATTGTTGGTTTAGTAAGTTTAATATCTACTTTTGTAATTGTTTTAAAGGTATCTTTTAGGCTTTGAGCTAAATTTATAATTGCATCTTCTAAAAGGTAATATTTCTCTTTTTTTAACTTTTTACATACAAAATCTTTAATTTTAATATAATCTATAAACTCTCCTGGAGTATAAGGATAAGAGATTGAGAGTTCTACAAGAATCTTTTGTGCTATCTCTCTTTCAATGTCTAAAAGTCCAATAATTGTTGTACATTCAAAATTTATCTCTATTGTCAAATTCTCTTCTCCTCTTTTTTAAATAATCTTATAATATTTGGAATATGTTTATAAAAGATTATAAAGGTAATTATCCAAATTGGCGCATGAGAATTTATTCCAGGAATTTGTGGATATAGAATATAACTTGATACCAAAAGGGCAATAAGAGCACTTAATGCTCCAAGAGATGAAATTTTTGTAACTTTTGCTACAACTATCCAGACTAAAAGAGCAATTAGTGTGGGAATAGGAAGTAAAACTAACATTACACCAAATCCGGTAGCAACTCCTTTTCCGCCCTCAAAAAATAGATATATAGAGAAGCAATGTCCAATTACACTTAATACTCCTATCATCCACAATACTGATGGAGATAATCCAATTGCTTTTCCAATTAGTATTAAAATAGCTCCTTTTAATGCATCTAATATAAAAGTTGCAATTCCAAGTTTTTTGGCTAAAGCTGGATCTTTTTCTTTTAATACTCTCAATACATTTGTAGCACCTATATTTTTGCTTCCAGCCTCTTTTATATTCACTCCTCCAATATATTTTGCTAATAGATAACCAAAAGGAATAGAGCCAATAAGATAGGCTAATATATAAAAAAGAAGGTTAATATTCATTAGATTCCTTTTTAAAGTTTAAATGAGATTTTACCAAAAAGAGATAAACTCCTTTTGGTATAATGATAAAAATTTTCAAAAAGAGGTTGGCAATGGATTATAAAAAAGAGGTTTTAAAATTAAAAGAAGAGTTAGATGTAACAGTTGTAGCTCATTATTACCAAAGAGATGAGGTCTTTGAAGTAGCAGATATTACAGGAGATAGTTTAGAACTTGCAAAAAGATCAAAAGAGAGCAAAAGTGAGTGGATTGTATTTTGTGGTGTTGGTTTTATGGGTCAAAGTGTAAAGATAATTGCTCCTCAAAAAAGAGTTTTAATGCCAAAAATTGCTTGTTGTTCAATGGCAAGAATGATAGATTCAAGCTATTTTGATGAGAGTGTTGATTTTATAGTTAAAAATGGAGTTAAAAAAGAAGATATTTTGCCAATTACATATATAAATTCAGATATTACTATTAAGGCAAAAGTAGGAGAGATGGGAGGGGTAGTTTGTACCAGTTCAAATGCCTCTAAAATTATTACTAATGCTCTAAAGAGTAATAAAAAGATTCTTTTTGTTCCAGATAGATGTTTAGGGCAAAATATTGCAAATAGCATGAATCTTAAATCTTGTGTTATTGGAGAGGGTGAATGTGATGTAAAAAATAGTGATATTATCTGTTTTAATGGTTTTTGCTCTGTTCACCAGCTATTTACTCCAGAAGATGTTGAGTTTTATAGAGAAAGATTTCCAGATATTAAAGTAGCTGTTCATCCTGAGTGTGATCCATCAGTTGTAGCTTTAGCCGATTTTGTTGGTTCTACCTCTCAGCTTATAAAATATGTAAAATCTTTACCAATAGAGCAAAAAGTGGTAGTTGGGACAGAATATAATTTGGTTAATAGATTAAGAGAGAAAAATACATATGTTTTATCTGCTACAAAGCCTGAGTGTCCAACTATGAATGAGACTACAATTGAGGATTTATATAAAACATTAAAATCTATAAAAGATAATAATCCTATTAATGAGGTAATTGTAAATGAAGAAGAGGCAAAGTGGGCTAAGATAGCTTTAGATAGAATGCTTGAGATCTCTTAAAGGGTAAAATATATGGATATTGAAGAGTTTTTAAAAGAGGCTATCAGAGAGGATATTGGAAGAGGTGATCTTTTTAGTAGAGTATTTAATTCAAAAAAGATAGAGGCATTTATAAAAGCAAAAAGTGATGGAGTATTAGCAGGAAGATTATATTTAGATAAGTTAGCAAAGTTATATGAGCTTGATTTTAAATGGAATTTTGATGATTCTTGTGAGTTTAAAAAGGGTGATATCTTAGTAGAAATTAAGGGAGATTCTAATATTTTACTCTCTTTAGAGAGAGTAATTTTAAATATTTTGCTTCATGCAAGCTCTATTGCGACAAAAACAAAACAATATGTAGATGAGTTAAAAGGATTTAATACAATTTTATTAGATACAAGAAAAACCAGACCTCTTTTGAGAAATTTTGAGAAATATGCTGTTAGATGTGGAGGAGGTGTAAATCATAGAATGGGTTTAGATGATGCTTTAATGTTAAAAGATACACATCTAAAGAGTATTGATAATTTAGAAGAGTTTATGAAAAATGTAAGAAAAAAGATCCCTTTTACCTCTAAAGTTGAGATTGAGTGTGAGAGTTTTGAAGATGCAAAAAGAGCATTTAGAGTTGGTGCAGATATAGTAATGTGTGA
>JAADEA010000026.1 GCA_013153675.1 Campylobacterota bacterium | reverse complement strand
TATTATGTGATATAGAAAATATTTTTGCTCCCAGCCACTTTTATGTTGCAATTTCAAGAGCAAAAAGCTATAAAAAGTTAAAACTTTTATACTCTAAAAATGACTTTTTAAATTATATTAATAGAGTTGTAAAAGTTGATAGGAGAGTGAGAGAATTTTATGAAGGATTAAAATATGAAGATAAAGATATATACAATTAATAAAAAAGATCACAAAGAGTTATATAATCCACTAATAGAACACTACCAAAAAGTTATAAAAAAGTTTGCAAAAGTTGAGGTTATTGATATTTTTAACAATGAAATTTCTAAGGCTCAAGATATTTCTCCAATAGCTGCACAAGAGAGTTATACTAAATCATTAACAAGATATATTGGTGGTTTTTCAATTGTTTTAGATCCGAAGGGCAAGATGGTAGATAGCTTTGAATTTGCAAATCTTTTAAAAGATAAAAGTAGTGTTACTTTTTTTATAGGTGGAGCCTTTGGATTTGAAGAAAAATTTATAAAATTATGCAATAAATCAGTTTCCTTTGGTAAAATAACCATTTCACACAAGCTTATAAAAGTAGTTTTATTAGAACAGATTTTTAGGGGGTTGTCTATTATAAATAATCACCCATATCATAAATAAAAGGGATTAAAAATGTTAAGTGAAAAAGAGTTAGAATTTTTTGAGAAGATGCTTATAGAGCAAAGAGATAAGATTGTGGCTAATATGGAAAAAGCTTATACAGAGATCGTTTTAATGAACAACCAAGATCCAAAAGATGAAGGAGATTTTGCCCTTTTAGCCTCTGAAACTGCTATTGATGATAGATTAATTTCAAAGCAAAGAGAGGAATTAAAGGAGATTGAAGAAGCTTTAGATAAAATTAGAAACAAAACTTATGGCATTTGCGAAATGTGCGAAGAGCCTATAGGTATCGATAGATTGAAAGTAAAACCTTATGCAAGATATTGTATAACTTGCAGGGAAATAAATGAGAAAGAGAAAAAAATACAAAAGTAAGGAGTAGAAGATGAGAACCGGTGCATATTTGTTTTTTGCATTAATTTTTACCCTTTTAGTAGGTGGGATTGTTTATATGATAAATCCTGGAACATATTCGTTCGATATATTTGGTGTTCATATGCCTGCTTTGCCAGTTGCTGTATGGGTAATGGCACCGGTGTTATTATTAGTAATCTTTTCTTTTTTGCATATGTTATATTATGGGGCTAAAAGCTTTTTTGGTTATAGAAAATGGTATAGAGATGCAAATGAGTTAGAAGATGCTCTATATTGGGCTATGGTTCAAGAACCAAAAGAGCATACTTTTGTAGTAGATGATATTGCAAAGAGTGCAAATTTATTAAATGTTTCTGTTTTAAATGTAAAAAGAATAGTTCAGCCTCTATCTTCAAAATTATCTAAAACATTAGAGTGGATAAAAGAGATAGAAAATGGTGGATATGTAGATCTAAAAGCAAAAAAGGTAGAGAAAAATCTTTCTAAAAATAACCCTTTGTTAATTAAAAACTATATAAATAGATTAGAAAAAGATGAGAGCTTTTTAAATGAGGTATTAGAGTTTAGTGATCGTTTTGCTCCAGAGGTATTAGAGAAGGCATATGATATTTTAGTTGAAAAAAAAGATATTTTTACAATTAAAAAGTATGCTAAAGAGATTGGCAAAGAGAGATTTTTTAAGCTATTAAATAGATTAAAAGATAGTAAAAATTTAAAAGTTACAAGCTCTATTTTTGAATATTTTATGAATCAATATGAACTAAATTGTCAAGAGTTTTTAAAAGTAGCAAAAATAGCAGTAAAAGTTTTAAATCCAGATGATGTAATAGCAATTTTCCAAAAAATTCAAAATGAAAATGAATTGGCTCAAAGTGCATATTTATATATTCTATTTGAGTATGAGCTTTTAGATAAAGTAAAGAGCTTTTTAGAAGAGCATGATGAAGATGAATTTAGAAGCTTTAGAGCTCTTTTAATTTTAAAGAGAAATAGATATAGCTTTAAAGTAGATGAGATTATAAGTGAGGATAATGCCTGCAGATAATCTTTTTAAAAACTCTCTTACTTTTTTAGCCCCATTAGCGGGCTTAACTGATTATCCATTTAGAGGTATAGCAAAAAAGTTTGGTGTTGATATTACAGTAAGCGAGATGATTAGTGCTAATGCTCTTATTCATCAAAATAAAAAGAGCTTTAAAATGATAAATCCCCACCCTTTAGAGAAGCCTTACTCTTTACAAATTGCTGCTGATTCTCCTAAAAGTGCAAAAGAGGCTATAGAGATTTTAAATGATATTGAAGGAATTGATATTATAGATTTAAATTGTGGATGTCCTGCTCCAAAAGTTGTTAAAAGTAATCAAGGTAGCGCTCTTTTAAAAGATCTAAAATTAATGGGTGAAATTATAGAGACTATAAAAAAATATTCAAATAAAAAGTATCTATCTGTTAAAAGTAGGCTTGGATTTAATGAAAAGAATCATATTGAAATTGCTAAAGTTTGTGAAGGGAGTGGAGCAGATTTTATAGCAATTCATGGAAGGACAAGAGCTGGAAGATTTAAAGCACCAGTAGATTATGATGCTATTGGCGAGGTAAAAAGTAGCGTAAAAATTCCAGTAATAGCAAATGGAGATATTACCACTTATCAAAAGGCAAAATGGGTATTAGAGCATACTAAATGTGATGGAGTAATGATTGGCAGAGGAGCAATAGGTAAACCTTGGATATTTAAAGAGATAAAAGAAGAAAAAGAGATAAATCCAAAAGAGTTTATTTTAGAGATAGTTTTAGAGCATTTAGATGAGATGATCAATTTTTATGGTGAGTATGGCATATTTTTATTTAGAAAACATCTTCATGAATATTCAAAATCTCTTAATTTAAGAGGTGCTGCTCAATTTAGAAATATGGTAAATAGAATCGATAATATAGATGAACTAAAAGATACTATAATACAATTTTTCCCAAAAAATTAAATTTTTATGAAATTGCTACTTAAGTTATAGTTAAATATTAATAATCTTGCTATAATCAACCAAAAAAAATGAAAGGAGATAGCTGTGACAATAGTATTATTTTTGTTAATGAATATAGCTGTAATGGCATCAATATATCTAACAATCTTTTTAATAGAGCTATTTTTTGGTATTAGGTTAGACCAAAATAGTATTAGTGGATTGTTAGTAATATCTTTTGTAGTTGGATTTAGTGGGGCTTTAATTGGTCTCTTTTTATCAAAGTGGATGGCAAAGATGTCAATGGGAGTTAGAGTTATTGAGACTCCTCAGAATGCACAAGAGAGATGGCTTGTAAATACTGTGGAGAAATTAGCAAATGAGGCTGGATTAAAGATGCCAGAAGTTGGTATTTTTGATGGTCCTCCAAATGCTTTTGCAACAGGATGGAATAGAAATGACTCTTTAGTTGCTGTATCTACCTCTTTATTTGAGATGATGAGTGAAGATGAAATTGAGGGAGTATTGGCTCATGAGATTAGCCATATTAAACATGGAGATATGATTACAATGACCCTTTTACAAGGAGTATTAAATACATTTGTATTCTTTATCTCAAGATTAATTGCTCAAATTATTGCTCCAAAAGATGAGGAGGGTGAGCCAAATCCATTTGCTTATATGGCAATTAGCTTTGCATTAGAGATCTTTTTGACAATTTTTGCAACAATGCTTGCTATGTGGTTTAGTAGATATAGAGAGTATAAAGCAGATGCTGGAGCAGTAAAGTTAGATGGTCCAGAAGGAATTTATTATGCTTTAGCAAAGCTTGGTCAAATTCCAAAAGAGCAAGTAGCCCTCTCTCCAAATCTAAAGGCATTTGGAATTGTAGGTCTATTGGATCTTTTTGCTTCTCATCCACCAATTGAAAAGAGACTTGAGAATATTAAAAAGGTAGCAAGAGAGCTTGGATATAAAATCTAAAAGAGAGATTTTTCTCTCTCTTTTTGCTTCTTTAGCTTCTTATATTTTTTAATATATTATTAATCAAATCTTTGTTATTATAAAAATATTAATCAATACTAAATAGAGAGTTTAGCCGTGAAAGAAGGTAATTTTATCTCCCCAATTAGTGCAAGAGCAGATAAAGTCTTAGCCAGCTATTTAGATATTAGTAGAAATCA
>JAADEA010000133.1 GCA_013153675.1 Campylobacterota bacterium | reverse complement strand
TGCCATCTACAGTTCCCCCTCTCCATTTAAAAAGTTAATTAAAACATCACTATAGTCATCAACATAAACCAATTCAATATTTAACTCTCTAATACTTGGCATATCTTGAGTTTTGATAGTAAGATAAAATTTACCAGCACTAACAGTTGCTTTTGTGTTTTTTTGAGGGTCAAAAAAGACTTCAAATCCGATAACTACATTATTCCCTTTTAGCTCTCTAAAAAACTCCTCAATAGATTTTTTAACCCACACAAGCTGGTCAGCCTCTCTATCTCTTGCCCATTTAATCGAATCAATAATTGTTTCTAAAAGGCGGTAAAAAGTTCTAACTCTATCAAGACTTGCCCAAATAGGGTCAATATCAGTAGTTTCAAACCCATAAAGCCTCCAACCTTCATCTCTAACAATATGAGCCATTCCTTTTTGTCTTAATCTTCTTGCCTCGCAATCTCCTGTAGGCACATACTCTATAAAAGAGCCATCCTTGCGAGTTGATTTCTCTATACCTCTTACAACTCTATTAGAGTGATTTTTTGCCCAACCAAAAGGGTCAAAACCATTATCTCCTCCTGCGTCCCAATAGGCTATCAATCCTGCTGTTGCAACATCATTTGAGATCTCCACACCATCAACAATAGAAACACCATTTGTAATGAGTAGAAATCTTGTTCCAAAATTTGCAATATAATCATTACTCTCTGCTTCACTATTTGCATAAGAGCATACTATTCCAGTAGCCCACATTTTTGAAGCAATAGCATCAATTTTTGCTGCAACCCCTACATCATACGAATATCCAGGGGCAATAAGAAGTTTTGGCTTTACGCCAGTAATTGTATAGGCTTTAGTAAACTCTTCTATTGCTTTAGATATGTTGTCTCTATTTTTAGAATCATCATCTTCTTTTTTTACAATATATGCCACAATTGGATTTGAAACCCCTTGTAAAAAAATACCATGCAACGCTCCAAGTATTGTCCCATCTGTCACACCATTATCATCACACCATCTAAGTCCCTCTTCTGCATTATTAAACTTAATAAATCCACTCTCACTTCCATTTGAAGTAACCGCCATTCCAATAGGAGTAGAACTCTCTACTGCAATTGGTCTTGCCGCTTGAACACTAATTAAACCATTGATCCCATAATTTAACGCCAAACCACCCATTATTTACCCTCCTTTATTAATTCAGAAACATCATACAAGCTATACATTTGCAATTTCTCTTCAAGAGTTTCTATATCTCCTTTTGCTAAAAGGTCTTCAAGTTCGCTTCTTGCTCTACCAAATGCGAGTAGTGCTTTATCTTCGGCGTAGTGTAGAGTTTTTGCCTTTTCAAGGATAATATTTGCATAATCTTTTACATCAAGACCTCTCTCTTTTGCATCATCTTCTAAAATAGAGTAATCTCCTGTCGCAACTGCCTCTTTTGCAATAGCCTCTTTTCTGCTATACTCATATAAAAGCTCTTCTGTAGGCTCTCTTTGCAATAAAAGCTTTCTTACTTCATAAAGCTTTTGTGAATATACATTATCAAGCTGTTTTAAGTAACTATCTTTTAAATACTCTTGTTGCAAACTTTTAGCAATCTCTTCAACTTGTTGTTTTTCCTCTTCTGTAAGCTCAGATAAATCTTTTTCTTCAAGCTCAAGTTTCTGCATAGCAAGAGCATAAAAAGCTTCAATAGAAGTAGGGTCTACCTCCTCTACTTCTATAGTTTCTTCCTCTGTATCTATTTTTTCTTCTGTATTTTCTTCACTTAGATCTTCTTCTAAAGTTCCAAACTCAACTTTTAGGTTCTCTTCTATTTCTAGTGTGTCTACATTTTCAGCAGTATCTTTAGTAGTTTCCTCTATGGTTTCGTTAATTTGTATTTCTTCCATTGTTTACTCCTTTTTTAATATCTTTGTCTTGGACCTAAATAGCTAATGTTAAAGCAAGTGTGTTTTGGATTTATATACATTTTCAGATTACCTCTAACTACTATATATAATTCATCTCCTTTTGATAAATAAACCACTTTGCTTCGAGAATTAGAAGAATTAGTTGCACCTGTTTTAATTTGCATAGGGTCAATAAAAAGCAACTCATAGTTTTTAGTTTTTCCCCAACCTATAGTGTTTGTTTTACTTGTAGAACCATCATTGTGTAGTCTCATAAAATGTATTCTTCCCGAATGAGAGTATCTTAATACATTGTCACTATATAATTTTGCATTAATAAGATAATATCCACTCTCTAAAACTCTTAATGTTGCGAACTTTCCAAGTGTTCTTCCTTTTGCAAAACAATCCCTATTTTTAAAAGAGGCATTAATAGCACCTAAAACTTTTGTTTTATTCCAATCATTTAGCCTAACTTCATACCAACCAATAGACATATATGCATCTAAGGTAGAAAATTGGTTGTGAATATATCGTGCCATTTTTCTACCATTTACATATATATTAGAATTTAATAGTTTTAAACTGTCTCTCCATTTTCCATTATTGTTATAAACAGCTAAATGTAAAGCTCTATTAGAGTGTCCATCAGGAGAGTTTACATCAGGGATATAAATAAGCCCTTTTTTTCTACCACTATCATCCATAAACCAGAGGCGTGGGCTTCTGGTTCTTAACTGCAATGTTTCTGTTGCTTTAAGTATTAACCTTTTTGCAAAAAAGAGATAATCTCTCGTAAACAGATAAAAATCACTCCATTTCCTGTCTTTTTTTTGCAAACCAGGAGCAATTACAACTTTATCATCTGCTGCAACTATATTATTTTCTGCAGTAATATCCTCTTTTTTAGAGAATTTATAAGCTTTTCTTAGCTCTTCTACTACAGAATCTAAAGTGTCTTGCTCTCCTGCGTGAGTAATAAAAGAAGAGTCAGATTTTAGTGTTACCCCACCTTGATTTGTAAATCTCTTTATTTCAAAAGAGTGATTTTTTAGAATTATCTCTTTGACACTTGCATATACATAAAGAATTTTTGCTTTAAAAGCTACTTTACTATTTCCCCCAATAATACTAATCAGGTTTGGAATCTCTATATCTACCACTTCGTCTTTATCGTTTAGGCTTTTTACTTTTACTTTTTTAGGAGTTTTACTAAAATATAAATCTCCAGCCTTTCTTGTCCAGTCTGATATAACTACAACATAAGAGTTTAGTTTTTGTCCCAATTCTTTTAAATCGTATCCCATTTTTATCCTTTCATTTTTGTTAGCATTAATCCGATTAGTTCAGAGTTTTTAATCACCTCAAGCCCATTTTGTAAACTATTTTCGAATGCAACTAAACTTACATCCTCAAGCTCTTCAATCTTTTTACTATTTTCATCAATCTCCTTTCTGTTTTGTTTTGTAAGTCGCTTTAAAAGCTCTATATCTTCTGTGTGTCTTATGCTTTCAACTGCACTTGTAGCAATGCTTTCAAGCAATGCCAAGTCTTGCTCAACTTCCTGATGTGGCAAATATTTAAAATCTATCTTCTCATTTGCATTTTGATAGATAAACTCTATTTTAAAAATCTGCCTCATAAGTGGAGGGAATGGATAGCTTGGTTTTGCTATCATAAAAAGAGTTCCATCTTCAAGGAAGAGGGCACAAGTTTTTGTATAGTGCTTGGACTCGGTTGGCTCTGCAATGCAGGTAAATTCAATTGTATTTTCATCGATTTGCTTATAGAGGCTAATATCTTTTTTTAACCATCCCTTTATATCTTTTGCCTCTATATTAGGATTAAGAGGCAAATCTTGCTCTGTAAATTCAAAACTCTTTACCTTTATTGCTCTACTACCATTTGTAGCTCCCATTAAAGCCTTAATTCCATCTTTTGTAATTACACTTTTTCCTGTAGCCATTTTAATTCCTTACTTCTGTTGTAAAAGAGTTTGCAAAAATAACTCCAAAACTCTCTTTATTCTCCATTATTTGTGTTACTTTTTGCTCGCTCTCCCCAGTTAAACCTTTATTAAGTGGCATATTTAAAAAGGCTTCATCTTTGTAATTTATCTCCATTTTTACACTCTCAGTTGCTTCAGATACACATCCACTATGCAATATAAAAGGAAATTCATTTTTAAAAACTAAAAGAAAATAATCAAAAACACTTCTTACATTTTTAGTAGTAGAAATTATTTTTTCTAATTTTTTTCTAATACCAGGAGTTATTGCTCTA
>JAADEA010000045.1 GCA_013153675.1 Campylobacterota bacterium | reverse complement strand
TCAAAAAAGTTTGCCTCAATCTCAACCATCTTTTTCTTTAGATCCAAATTACTTTTTATAAACTTCTCTTTATCAAAATAGCTCTTTACAAACTCTTTCTTTAATCCCTCTTCCCACTGCTCCTCTTGCTTATGAAGCTCTTTTAACTTTTTTCTATGCTCAATTAAAAGTTTTGTTAAAAGCTCTTTTTGCTTGCCATCTAAATTTAAAAAACTAAGATCTTTTGGTAGATGAATCTCTTTTTTATAATAATCATCGCCATCAGCAAACAAAAAAAGAGCCATAAGAATCAAACTAAAAACTACCCTCATCTTAAACCTTTGGAATCTTTATATTTTCATCTTCAATTAGCCCCTTTTCTATATCACTATGGCACGCTTTGCAATTTGCTTTAGACCTTACTTTTTTAGATTTAAAAATCTCTTTATCAATATTGCTATGTTTTCTCTTCCAATATGGCGTATTAGTAATTGCTATTATATCATCTTTTTTAGCTTCCCTTAAGCTATCTAAAATATAGACTGCTGCCTCTTTTTTTGAACTCTTAGCACTATTATTTACTAAAAATTTCTCAATCTCAACTCTTATATCCTCCTCAAGCGTTGCATCATCTCCAAAATGATCTTCAAGCGCTTTTGGATTCATCAATTTTACCCAGCTCTTTTTTGGTAACAAATGAGGCGGATATAGAGTGTGGCAAGATCCACACTCCTCAACAAAAACTCTTGAATGCTCTTCATAATCAATCTCTTCATAAATTGATTTATTTAAAGGTGTATTCTTTTGAAGCGCCCAAATTACCACAACAACTGATAAGGTTAAAAATATAAATGCAATTAACTTTTGAAAAAAGTTTAATTCAACACTTTTGCCTTCAATATTTTTATAACCAGTAAAAATTGATTTTAAAACTCCATCTTCTTTATGAAGTAAATAATCTACAAATACTCCTCCAAGATGGGCAAAAATTAAAGCTAACAAAAGAGTTGTTAATGCCTCATGAATCTCTTCAAAAATCTCCATCTCTTTAAATAAAGAGTTATTTAAAAATGCAAATATGCCTCTTCCCTCTTGCACTCCATAAGTTAAAGCCCCGCTTAATACAACAAAAAAAAGCACTATTATAATTGCAAGCATCACAAAAGATGCTGCAGGATTGTGCCCAACATATTTTTTCTTTGGATTTGTAATATTTCTAATAAATTCAAGCGCCTCTTTTATGCTAAGAGGAAAGTCGCTAAAACGTGAATATCTTGGACCAATAAATCCCCAAATAATCCTAAAAACAACTAAAACTCCAACTCCATATCCAAAAGCGCTATGAACTCTTAAAAGATTCTCCTCTTTGGAAGCTAAATATGCTACTAAAATAAATAAAACCAACAACCAGTGAAAAATCCGCGTTGGCAGAGCCCATACATATGTTTTCATCTTCTTCTCCTAAAATATATTAAACTAATCATCCCACTTTCCATAATTTGGAATAATTATATTATCCTCATCATATGTGCCTTTATTTGCGTCTCTATGGCATGCAATACAATTTGCAATCGTCTTTACCTTTTTTTGTTTGATATATTTTTTTGGAATTTTTCTATGCTCTTTTTTAAAATATGGCACCTCACTAATTCTTAGAGGAGTTGAATTTTTCTTAATACTTTCAATAAACTCTTTATACTCACCAAAAACTCTTTTGCTATCTCCTGCATTTTTTACTAAAAAGTCTAAAATAACTTTTCTATCCTCCTCATCAAGCGTCACATCAACTCCAAAATGATCCTCAAGAGATTTTGGCTGCATCATCTTTATCCAGCTTCTCTTTGGCAAAAATTCTGCCTGATATGCCATATGGCAGCTTCCACACTCGCTTTTATATAACTTTGCTGATTTTGTATTTTGGTTTGTTGAGAGTTTTTTATATTTTTTATAAAACTTCTCATAAGCCTCTTTATACTTTTTGCCTCTCTCTTCTTTTTCATTCTCATTGGCATATAAAAAGAGACTAACTAAAAATGCTATTAAAAATATTGAAGCTACTCTTTTCATTATCCCCTCCTTTTATTGATCTAATAAAAATTTTAAAAAGAAACTTTAAAGAACAACTATAAAATCTCTTTACATCTCCTTGAAACTTTTAATTAACCAAAAGTATCGCTAAATAGATTGCCACTCCAATTAAACATATCCTCATAATTTTTGCTGCTTTCACCTCCAGCCTCGCTATATTTAAGAACCATCGATTTAGTGGCACTATCATACTCATATACTGCGCTTAGCCAAGTTGCACTTGAGCTTGATAGAGGAGAGTAGCAAGCTGAATTTGTCTTTGGTTTTGGATATAGATCATATCCATTAAGTTCTCTTAAAATCGCATCAGCACAAATTTTTGCTTCAACGTTTGCAATATGCCCAGCTTTTGGTTGAGCTGAGCTGTGAGAATCTCCAATGATATGGATATCTTTTGCTAAAGTCGATTCATAATTTAGCAAATTAACAGGTGCAAAATTACTCTCATCACAAAGATTGCTATTAATTAATAAAGAGCAAGCCTTTTGATTTGGAATTACATTAATAACCTTTGCACTAATCTCTTGCAAAGTGCCATTTTCTTCATATTTTAATATCATATTATCTTCATCAACATTAACAACCTTAGAGTTTGGTTTATAGATAACACCATATCTATCAAAAGCTGAACTAAAACTATCTTTTTCAACGATTATATCGCTATTTTCATCAAGCACTACAATTTCAACATTTAAATTTTTTTTATTTTTTAAATAGTCTGCTACAACACATACTCTCTCATAAGGTCCTGGTGGACAACGATATGGAGTTTTTGGAATAGTTAGAATAAATCTATCCCCACTTTTTAAACTCTCAATTTTATCTTTTAAAATTAAAGTCTGCTCTCCTGCAATCCACGCGTGAGGAATATTATTAAAATCATAATCGTTACTCTTTATAAAATCTATTCCACAAGCTAAGATCAATTTTGTATACTCTAAAGAGCTGCCATTGCTTAAAGTTACTTTTTTATTCTCTTTATCAATAGAGGTAACTTCACTATTTATAAAATTTACATTATATTTTGAAGTAGTTGCACTATAATCAAACTCAAGTTCATTTATATTTTTTTGTCCATTTAATACCAAATTGCTCAAAATTGGAGAGGTATATACTCTATTTTTATCAATTAAAATAACTTCAACTCCACTTCCTCCCCACATTTTTAGATATTTTGCAACACTTCTACCACTATATCCACCTCCAACAACTACAATTTTATTTGTTGTAACTTCAGCTTTTATAGAAGATGGCACTATTGAAATTGCAGCAGTTATTCCTATTAATTTAAAAAAATCTCTTCTTTTCATTAGCTCTCCTTTTAATCATCTTCTTTATTTTCCTCTTCTTCACTACCATCTGATAGACTCTTTAAAAACTCTTCCATCTTTGCGATCTCTTCATCACTATATCCTTTTGCTTGAGCAAGCATTATTCCATCACTCTCAAACATCTCTTCATGTAAATTATCCTCTCCTGCAATTGAGTCCCAATCTGTAATAGATACTCCATTTGTTCCATGACATCCATAACAATTTGATGCAAGAAGTCTTCCATCATTTGGAGTAAACTCAATTGGTGATGGTGGTGTTGAAGCTGTAGTAGTTGTATCACCTCCACCACCACATCCTATTAAAAAAATTGCCATTATAGAGGTTAAAATTATCTTTTTTCTCATCTTTTCTCCTTAGTTTTGTAGTATAAAAGTTAGCACGTCACCTTTTTCTTTTGGTGTGCCTTCTCTTTTATAAACATCTTTAAAATTTCTTCTAAGCCACTTTTTTACTTTCTTTAAATCTGTAAGCCTTTTTGGATTGGCTTTTGGTGAGAGGGGTTTGATTTTTTTGCCGGTAAATATATTTTCTCCCTCTTTTGTTAAATCTTTAGTGTGGCAACTTGCACATGAGATCTTTTTGCCTCTTTTTCCAATATGGGTTGAAAAAAAGATCTTTTCACCTCTTTTGGCACTAAAGCCTTTAAAATTTGGATCATTTTTTTTAACTTGAGCTTCAAGCTCTTTAAGGTAATCATTTATAGAAGCGCCATTTAAAATAGATAAAAATAAAGCTGATAGTAGTAACTTTTTCATATTAGCTCCTTTCATTAAATCTTTTAAGA
>JAADEA010000080.1 GCA_013153675.1 Campylobacterota bacterium | reverse complement strand
TGCAACTAATGGATTATCCAAAAAGCATATTGTAGTTACCATTAATACTAAATCAAAAGAGTTATTTTTAAATGGAATCTTTTGAGCCTTTGCAAATATAACTTTTATCTCTCTTTTTGATGCAATATACCTCATCTTTCTTGATGGCTCTATTCCATATTTTATATTTAAAAATGGAGCAAATCTACCGCTTCCTACTCCAACTTCTAAAGCTTTATTAAATTTAATACCTCTTAAAACTCTCTTTAGAGCCTTTAATTCCATATAATAAACTCTTTTTTCCCTCTTAAACCATCTCTCATAAGCTCTAAATTCTCTATTAAAAATTTCTACTTTTATATCTTTTTTCATCTTCTTTTTATATCACTTAAAATTAGATCTATACTATATTGATTTTGAAAAAAATTTAAAGACAATTCATATACAATATCTACCCTCTCTCCAATTTTAAGGGGCTCTTTTCTTCTAAAAAAAAGTCCATTTAGATTTTTTCTATCTTTAGATAAAAGATATTTTGTATGCCGATTATTACCTATTAAAAATGAATCTCTTACTTCCACATTAGTAGTAATAAATTTTGGTTTTAAATTGCCCTCTCCATATGGTTCAAATTTTTCTAATATTTTCATTAATTCAAAATCTATCTCTCTAAAATCTAAATATCCTAAAATTGAAGGATCTATATATTCCATATCACACAAATCTTTAGCTTTCTTATTTAGACCTTCTAAAAATAGATCTAAATTTTCTTTTTTTATAGATAATCCTATTGCACTCTTATGACCTCCAAATTTCTCTAAAAATCTTTTTTGAGATTCAACAAGCTTAAATAGATCACACTCTCCATAACTCCTCCCACTTCCTTTACATATCTCTCTATCACAACTTAAAACGATTGTTGGCTTTTTAAATTTTTGAGCTATTCGTGATGCTACAATCCCTACTACTCCCTCATGAAAATTACTATCTGATACCACAATAACCCTACTACTCTCATCTATATTTAATATAGCTTTTTCAAATATCTTCTCTTCAAAATCTCTTCTTGAATTGTTGTACAAATTTAGCATTAACAATAATTCTCTTGCTTCATTAATATCATTGCTTAATAAAAAGTTTGAAGCAATGGAAGCATCATCCATCCTTCCAGCACTATTAATTAAAGGAGCAATAAAATAGGCAATATCATCTACCTTTATACTCTCTTTTTTTATCATCTCTTTTAAGGCTACAATTGATGCTCTCTTAGAGTTTGAAAATATCTCAAGCCCCCTTTTAACCATTGTCCTATTAATATCTTTTAATGGCATAATATCAGCAATTATTGCTAAAGATAAAAGATCTAAATATTTTTTAAGATCTATTTTTATATTTAATTCCTTTGATAAAGCAGCAATAAAATACCAAGCTATTTGAGCTCCGCAAATCTCTTTAAATGGAAAGTTACAGCTATCTTGTTTTTGATTTATAATTGCATATGCAGATGGTACTTCTAAAGGAATATTATGGTGATCTGTTATAATTAGATCAATTCCTATATCTTTGCAATAGTTTGCAGCCTCAATTGCACTTATTCCATTATCAAATGTAACTATTAAATTTGGAGAGTTTAATTTATCAATTACACTTTTAGAAATTCCATACCCATCTTCAAATCTATTTGGAATAATCCACTCTATTGGATATTTTATCTCCCTAAAAAATTCTCTTACTATTGAGATAGAGACTACTCCATCTACATCATAATCTCCAATTAGAGCTATCTTCTCTTTATTTTTAATAGCACTAACTACTCTTTTTATACCCTTTTGCATATCTTTAAATAGAAATGGAGAGGGGAGATCTTTTAGGTTTAAAAATTTCCCATTAAACCTCTCAAATAAAATAGAGGCAATTTTCTCTTTAGTTAGTTTTGGAAGCTTTGTCATTTTTAAAATTTAAAGCAGCCTTTATAAAAGATAAGATAGCTGGATTTGGATTTTTAAGTCTTGATGTAAACTCTGGGTGAAATTGTACTCCTAAAAACCAAGGATGATCTTTAATCTCTACTGCCTCTATTAGTCCATTTGATTCCCCACTTACTACCATCCCTTTATCTTCTAAAGCTTTTCTATATTTTGGATTTGCCTCATATCTATGTCTATGTCTTTCGTATATTTTTGATGAGTTATATGCTTTATATAAATTTGTATTCTCTTTTACATCACACTCATACTCTCCAAGTCTCATAGTTCCACCAAGAGGAGTAGTAGTAGTTCTAATTTGTCTGTTACCTTGTATATCTATAAAGCTATCTATTAGATAGACTACTGGATTTTTTGTTTGAGGATCAAACTCTACTGAGTGAGCATCTTTAATTCCTAAAACATTTCTTGCAAACTCTATTATAGATAGCTGCATTCCAAGACATATTCCTAAAAATGGAATTTTATTTTCTCTTGCATATTTAATAGCTTCAATTTTTCCCTCTACTCCTCTTGCTCCAAAACCTCCTGCTACTAATATTCCATCTGCATTTTCTAAAAACTTTTTAGCCCCCTCCTCTTCTATTTTTTGGCTATCTACCCACTCTATATCTATTTTGCTATCTAAATTTGCTCCTGCATGAGTGAGTGCTTCTATTAGAGATTTATATGACTCTTTTAAATCTAAATATTTTCCCACGAAAGCTATCTTAACGCTTTTAGATGGAGCAAGAATTCTATTTACAAGTTCATTCCACTCTTTCATATCAGGTTCAAGCTCTCCAAGCTCTAATTGCTTTGCAATTGGAGTTAATATATCTTGATTTAAAAAGTTAATTGGCACCCTGTATATAGTTGGTGCATCTACTGCTTCAATTACATTCTCTTCATCTACATCACAACTATATGCTATTTTTTTCTTTAAAGCTTTAGGGACAATTTGTTCTGATCTTAAAATAATCATATTTGGTGTAATACCAATTCTTCTTAACTCTTGAACTGAGTGTTGAGTTGGCTTTGTCTTTAATTCTCCTGCTGCTTTAATATATGGAAGTAATGTTACATGTATATTCATTACTCTCTTACTTCCAAGTTCATGTTTTATTTGTCTAATTGTCTCAAGAAATGGTTGTCCTTCAATATCTCCAACAGTTCCTCCAAGCTCTACTATTAAAACATCTTTTCCTTCTCCTGCAAGTTTAATCCTCTCTTTTATCTCATTTACAATATGAGGCACTACTTGGATTGTTTTTCCTAAATACTCCCCTCTTCTCTCTTTTTCAATTACAGATAAATAGATCTGACCTGTTGTAAAGTTATTTTTTCTTGTTAAGGATGTATCTAAAAATCTCTCATAATGTCCCAGATCTAAATCTGTCTCTGCTCCATCTTTTGTTACAAATACCTCTCCATGTTCAAGAGGACTCATTGTTCCTGGATCTACATTTATATATGGATCAAGTTTTAAAATTCCTACACTGATGCCAGATGCTTTTAAAAGAGTTCCAATGCTTGCTGCTGTAATTCCTTTTCCAAGGGAGCTTAATACTCCTCCTGTTACAAATATAAATTTTGTCTCTATATTCTTCATTTTTCCTCTTTTATAGGATAATTGGCATTATAATTGTTAAAAAGTTCTCTTCTTTTAATAGAAATGGTAAATTTGGCTCATTTAGTCCAATTGTAAAGCTATTTGAGTCAATATGAGTTAAAAAGTCTAATATATGCTTTGAATTTACTGCTAAAGTAAAAGGATTGTTAATAGATGTTTCATAATCTATTGATGTTTTAGCTTCTATATTATCTGAACTTAGAGATTCAAAAATTATTTTTGTAGCTTCAAAAGTTATTTTTATATCAGAAGATAGGGCAGCAATCATTTTAATCGAGTCTATCATCTCTTTTTTTGGTAGCTTGATCTCATATTTTAAGCTTTTTGGTATGATTCTCTCATAGTCTGGAAATTTTCCATTAATTAATCTTGTATAGAAGAAATAGTTATCATTTGTGACAATTAGTGAATTTTCATCATAGTTTATCTCTATTTCATCAAAGAATAGTTTTTGTATCTCCATTATTGCTTTTTTAGGTACTATTAGTGATAGTTCTCTTTCACTTTTATTTGCTATATATGCTATTGCAAGTCTTTTTGTGTCTGTTCCTACAAGAGCACTCTTTTGGCTTTTTATATCAATTAGGGCACCATTTAACTCATATTTTGG
>JAADEA010000162.1 GCA_013153675.1 Campylobacterota bacterium | reverse complement strand
AGATAGATTTTGTAAGTTTGGACCCAATGTTCCTGGTGTATCTATCTCTTTCCCATTTACAGCATGGCAAGCTAAACAGTTACCAAGCTTTTTGGTATTAAAAATCTTCTCGCCAAGCTTTATCATCTCTTCATTGCTCTTTCCACTTAGGACCATAATGGAGCCAATTAAAAGAGCTCCAATTAATGCCGCCTTTTTCATCCTATCTCCTTTATTTGCTCTTTGAGATCATATAATCTACAATTGCCCTAACCTCTTCATCGCTTAGGCTCATATTTCCTCCTTTTGGAGGCATTCCATTAAAGCCCTTAATAGCATGCTCATATAATACTTTTTTACCCTGCTTAATTCTATCTGCCCAATCTCCCTTATTTCCAACAACTGGTGCACTTGCAGCTCCTGAGTCATGGCAAGCAGCACAACTTGACTTATATGCAGCAACTATTCTGTCTGTTTTATTATTGGCTTTTTTCTTATTATCATCACAACTATATCTTGGTAAATATATAGAAGGTTGAATGGAATCTGTCGAATCAATTACCATATGCATAATTTTGTATTTTTTCATATCTAAACAATTTTTCATACATCTTGTATTATGAGTATCAGGCACCCTTAGGTTGTTATATTCAAAGCCCTTTTCATTTGGCATATGAACTTTTTTTAAGAACTTAGCATCAATAAATGTATCATCTTCTATATCTTTCCCATCAACTTTAATCTCATTTAATTGTAAGATATAGCCAATAATTCCATATACCTCATCATTAGTTAACTTTTTAGGAGTAGGCAGTGGCATAGCCATTTTGATATACCAAAAAAATGGAGCAATATATGGTGCATATGAGCCAATTGTCTTCTCTGGTCCTGGATCTCCACCTGTTTTTGCTTGATGAGTTAATGTACCAAATCCACCTACTAATACAGGATTTTTCCCAACACCCTCTCCAAATTCACCATGGCACATAGCACAATTTTTAATAAAAACCTCTGCTCCTTCTTCTACAGTCATTCCACCTGGGGGCAATCCTTTACCATCTGGTCTTACATCCACATTCCAAGCATCTATTATCTCTTTTGAAGCTTTTTTGCCTAAATTAAATTTTTTATTTTTAGGTCCATAATTATGGTTTATAATATCACCCTCTCTTGATGGACGAATAATTGCCCCATCTACATTGATCAATCTTCCTTTTTTATCCTTTGTAATCCCATGATATGGATAATGGTTAGGATCTGCAACTTGATAATTTCTCTTTTTAACTGCCTCATTTGATCCATAAAGGGAGGTAGCAACAATTAAAAGAGTAGGTAATGTTAATCTTTTAAGCCCTTCTAATTTGAACATTATTCACCTCCCCATTTGATTTAACTTCCCAAATTTGAATTGCATTTCTATGATAGATAAACTCTGTTCCCCTTGCATCAAGAAGTTGTTGTTGAGTTGGTTGAGTATAACCTGTCTCATCAGTAGCTCTACTTCCTATTAATAGCGGTTTTCCGTCCCATTTAAAATAGAATTCAAAACGCGTAATCATTTTTGGCAAAATCTCAGAAGTAATGGTCGCCTCATGCCAACTCTTTCCACCATCAAGAGTAACATCTACATGAGTAATTTTTCCCTTTCCACTCCATGCAATACCAGATATCTTCATCATAGCTGGAGTCTTAATACCTTTCCAATCTCTCTCTGGACATGGAGAGGTAACTACTGAATTTGCTTCTAATACCCAATTAAACATCTTTGCATGTCCATCTGGCAAAAGCTCAGTATATTTAGTAGTCTCCTCTCTTACCCACCAAGCTTTATCATCAAATTTTAGACGTCTTAGCCACTTTGTCTGCAATACACCTTCCCATCCAGGAAGCAATAATCTAACTGGGTAACCATTTTCCGGTCTTAAAGCCTCACCATTCATAGCATAAACAAGCATGGCATCATCCAAAACCTTCTCTATTGGAACACTTCTTCCCACACTTGCTGGATCAGATCCTTCAGAGAACATCCACTTAGCACCCTTTTTTAGACCAATATCTTTTAAAATAGTCTTTAGCTCTACCCCTGTATATTCAGAAGCTGAGAGCATTCCATGAGTAATTTGCAAAGAGTTTAACTGAGGACCTCTTGCCTCCATAGCACTATTTGCTGGACACTCAAAAAAATGTTTTCTTGTAACACTTGGATATCTCTTTAAATCCTCTAAAGTTAAAATCACTGGTCTTTCTACCATTCCATGAATAAGTAATCTCCACTCTTTTGGATTAATATCAGGAACTCCTCCATGACATCTAACAAAATGGAGCCCATTTGGAACAATAGTTCCTTCTAAATCTTGCCAAGGGGTAAAACTAACTGATGCTTTTTGGTCTGCTGTAAGCCAAGGAACAATCCTTCTAATTACATTTTTTTCATATTTAGAAGGCTGTCCATATGGATATTCATTTACATCTCTTCCCCAATGTTTTCCCCACTCAGCTATATTTGGAGGAAGATTTTTTGGATCTACCTTACATTCTGGAAACTCTTTTTTCTCTTTTGCATTTAAACTAACTGCTCCACTAAGAGCAGCTGCTGCTCCAATAGAAAAAGAGACCCCTTTTTTCAAAAAATCTCTTCTTTGATCTTTAGGAATTGATTCCACCTCTTTTGCTACTGCATCTATCATCTCAGCAGTAGTTAAAGAGGTGTTATCCCTTTTATCACTATTCATTTAATATCTCCTTTCAAACATAGTGGCAAGGGTTATGCCAGATACAAGTATAATTTATGATAACTAAAACTAATATTAAGAAAGTAGAATTATTTATTTTATAAATACAATGTTACTTATCGTAATAATTAACTATACATAATCAAATTAAATGAATTTTTTTATAAAATTTTTTGATGAAATATCAAGAGGCTCCATTTTTTTCAAAAAGACAGCTTTTTGCTATAAATTAAAAAAATTTTTAAATAAATTTGAAATATATATTGACCTTAGTGCCAAAGTAGTGTTATAATGAAATTACGAATCAAAAAGGAGGAGAAAAATGAGTAAATTTGATGAAAAAGTTGCTCTTTATCTAAAGGAAAATGAACGGTTAAATTTAGGATTAGATAAAGATCTAATTATTAAAGTAGCAAGATCATTAGGACCAGCTATATATAGAGCAGATGCTGAGACTGTATCTTGTTCTGATAAAAGTGAAGCAGATAGATTAAGAAAGAACTTTTTAAAGAAAAAACTAGAATTAGATCTTCCAGATGAAGAGTTAAATAAAATGATTAAAGAAGTATGTGATAAACTTGGAACATCAAATAGAAGAAAGTATAGAGCTTTATTTTATGCACTTTTAGCTAAAATGAATAATAAAGAGGGAATTTTTGCCTAAATAGGTACCCTATTTTTCCCTCTTTTTTGACTCATTAGAGCAGGAGGGAATTGTGCCATCATTTGATACTTTAACTCCATCTTTACAATAAACAGCAACTGCTGGATCAATTAAAGCAACACCATCTTTTGTTTTTATTTTAGGAGTATTATCTGCAGCACAACTTAAAATCCCCAAACCCAATAAAGAAATTAATATAAATTTAGACATATACCCTCCTTTTTAGAAATTATACCATTTAAGAAAAAGCTTTTATATTAGATAAAAAAAGGAGGGTGTTTAATTAAACTAATTCCAACATATGGAATTTATCAAAAAAATTTAATAAAAATTTAGATCTTTTTAGCTTAGAAAGCTTAAAAATTGCAGAATTTATGGCTATTTTTAAAAGAAAAAGAGAGGAATTCCTCTCTTTTTAAGATAAAATCTCTTCAAGAGTAATAAACTCTCCTACTCTTCCTGTTAACTCTTCAATCTTAGTATTTACTGGAAGAGTCTTTTTACCTGGTCTCCAGTTTGCAGGACAAACCTCTCCTGTTTTATATGCATGTTGATGAGCTCTAATTTGTCTAATAAACTCCTCCACATTTCTTCCAACAGGTGGTGCTTGAACCTCTTGTGCTACAACTTGTCCATCTGGATTAATTAGAAATCTTCCTCTTAATGCAAGTCCAGCATCTTCAATATATACTCCAAATTTTCTTGATACCTCCCCAGTTGGATCAGCACCAATTACCATTTTTAGACCTTTTAATAGTGGCTCAGTCTCTACAAATCTTTTATGAGAAAATTTTGTATCTGTTGATACAGCT
>JAADEA010000062.1 GCA_013153675.1 Campylobacterota bacterium | reverse complement strand
TAAAAGAGAAACCATTGAGATAAAATAAAAAATGCTCCCTGCAATAAAAAAGGGAGCAATCATTTTAAAAGGGGGAGCATAATCTTTTGAGATATTAAACATTATCTATCCATTACAACTTGGATCATCTAAATTTGCTTTTTCACTCTCCCCCTCTTTATAACTAAAAATTAATTTAACTCTGCCATCTGGAAGCTCTTCCTTTTCAATATTGTAGTTTTTACCAATTTTATCTAAGAGTCCCATTGGAGTTTTATGATTAATCATTACAAGTTTTTTGTTTGGAGAATCTATCAATTTTAATCCAGCCATTGCATTTACCATTGGTTCTGGTGGTCCACATCTACTTGTATCAAACTCAAAATATTGAGTATCACCTATTTTATATGTAAAGAAAGGAACTGTTGCACCTTCTACTTTGATCTCTTCTTTTTTTAATTCAGACATTTTCACTCCTATTTTTAAGATATTGAATTATAAACTTAAATTGATAGTAAGAAATTGATTTAAATCAATTATAATAAATATAACCTTTGCTTATATTGTTTCAATTAGCTTCTCTAAATTTTTTAAAAGAGTAGCAATTGATTCTATTTTTACCCTCTCTCTAATTGAGTGAGGATTTTGAATAATTGGACCAACTGATATAATCTCTATATTTGGATATTTTGAGGTTAAAATTGAACACTCTAATCCTGCATGAATAACTTTGTAATTGCTTTTAGAGATCTCTTTAAAAATTTTAGCAAGTTTTGTAACTTTTGGTTTCCATGCTGGATATTGATTTGAGTATTTAATATTTATTAAAGGCAGTTTGTTAATTAGCTTTTTTAGCTCTTCTAACTCTTCATTAGAGTTTGCTCTTAAATATAAATGTATATTTTCATTATTGACTAAAGCTAAATTTATAGATTGTGAGACTACATTAAACTCTTTATCATAACTAATAACGCCATTTGGCAATGACCTTATAAATTCTATATAATCTTTTGAAAAGAGTTCTACCTCTTTTCCATATTTAGATTCTCTAAACTCTTTGGCAAAGGCTGAAGTTGGAATAGAATTGATTCTCTCTCCTCCGCTAAAATTTGTAATAGAATCTACTTTATGAGATAATAATTTTATAGCATTTGGAATATCTTTATCTATATCAACTCCGCTATGACCGCCTGGAAGATTAGTAATTTCAATATCAAATATAAATCCCTTTTTTTTCTCTTTTTTTATTGGATAGGTTATATTTGCTTCAACGCCTCCAGCACATCCAATATATATATTCTCATCTTCACTATCTAAATTAATTAAATATTTTGATTGTAAAGGAAGTTCTAAATTAAATGCTCCAATTAATCCAATCTCTTCATCATTTGTAAATAGAAATTCTAAATTATCGTAATTTTCCATTAAATAGAGCATTATTGCAATACCAATACCATTATCAGCCCCAAGTGAAGAATCTTTAGCCTCTATCCAACCATCTTTTATAATAGTTTTTATATTAGGAGCCTTCCCTACACATACCATATCCATATGGCTTTGAAAAGATAGTTTAGGCTCTTTTTTATATGCTAAGAGATTGTGGGCACTATCTTCTTTAATTTTGTATGAAAGTTTTTTTGCATGGTTTTTTATATACTCTCTAATTGCTAAGGTATCTCCACTACAATGGGGTAGTTTTGTAATTTCTAAGAAAATCTCTAAAACTCTGTCTATCATAATTTTACTCTTAAAGAGGAGCAAAACTCCTCTTTTAAAAATTAATTACTTAGCTGCAGCTTCTTTAGCAGCATTTAGAGCCTCTTCATAGTTTGGCTCTTCAGTAATTTCTGGAACTACTTGTTTATATACTACATTTCCATCTTTATCAATTACAAAAATAACTCTTGCTAATACTCCAGCAAGAGGACCCTCAGCAATTAATACTCCATAAGATTTTCCAAAATCTTTGTTTCTAAAATCGCTTGCTACTGTTAGATTTTCAATTCCTTCAGTTGAACAAAATCTTTTAGCTGCAAATGGTAGGTCCATAGAGATAACAGTTACCTCTACTCCATCAATAGCTGCTGCTTCTTTATTAAATTTAGCAGTCTCAGTAGCACAAACTGGAGTATCAAGAGATGGAACAACAATTAACATTTGAGCTTTGTCTTTTGCACCACCAACTTTAATATCACTTAGATCATCAGATTTTACTACTGTAACTTCTGGAGCTTTATCTCCAACATTTACCTCATTTCCTTCTAATCTTACATCATTTCCTTTTAATTTAACAGTTGCCATATTTCTATCCTTATTTTGGGGTTACACCAAAAAGGTGTTGAAAAATTATAGCCTAAATAGGAGTAAAATTATCTGAATTATCGGTTAAAAAATTTAGAGTGTTTCAAATTACTACTCTTTTTAGAGTAGGGGAGAGAGAGGTTGTTATCTCATAGCTAATTGTATTAAAGTGCTCTGCTACCTCTTTTGCATTATCAAAAATCAATACCTCTTTTTTTATAGATTCAAGAGAGATAAAATCCATTGAAACTCTTCCTAAAATAGGAATACCTTCTTTTATAACAAAAGCTCTTTTACTATCTCCTCTAAACCAACCATCTCCATATCCTAAATCATATGTGGAAACAACCATATCCCTTGGAGCTATAAAATCTCCTCCATAACCTACTCTTTCGCCTTTTTTTAATCTTCTTGTAGATACTTTTTTTGCCCAAAGAGATATAATTGGTTTTAGCAAAAAGGGATCATATACTTTTGGCAATTCATTATATCCATAAATTGCTATTCCAACACGTGCTAAATCTTCATTAAAGCTTTTGCTTCTAATTAGAGCTGCACTATTGTGGCTATGGAATCTCACCTTTTTAAAAAATCTTTTTGCAACTCTTTTTACCTCTTCCCATCTCTTTTTTTGCCAAAAATATTCGCTGCTTAATATATCTGCACTTCTAAAGTGGGTAAATAGACCAACTACATTTAAATTTTTCTTTTTGGCTAAAGAGAGTGCTTTGTAAAATTGAGTAAATTCAATACCATTTCTATGCATTCCTGTATCAATTTTAAGTTCAATTTTAAAGTGGGGTTTTAGAGTATATAATTCTTTTATATCTTTAATTGCGTAGGTAAAATTTTTAACTCTTGTAGGATGATCGTTTAAAACTAAAATATTTTTAAATAGATCTTTTATCTTAAAAGCTTCTTTGTTATCTATTACAACAGCATCTTTAATTCCAAAATTAGATGATAATTTTGCTATAAGCTCTATTCCATGACCATAGGCATTATCTTTTAAAACTACAGCTAACCTCTCTTTGCCTTGAGCTTTTTTAGAGAGTAAAGATAAATTATGATAAAAATTTTCTTTCTTAATTTTTATGTAAGCCATATTAAGATTATAGCATTAAAAGATGAAAGGAACTAAAAATGTGGGTAATAGTAACAAAAATATTTGCTGGAATTTTGACTATTATAGTTTTGTTTTTACTTATTAAAGAGTTAAGAACTACTATTAAAAGAAGCAATGCCGGAGAAACCGGCGATGGTGATAAGAGGTGGGATATTGATTAAAAATGATATTTCACTCCGGCATTGATCATGTGGGTCTTAAAAGTGGCATCTTCTTTTTTATCAATAGGGCGCTGATATTCAGCATATAATCCTACTCCTCTTTTTTTACCGTTTACTTTTTCTCCAAAAAATACTTCGCTTCCAACTCCCCATGCAAAGCCATTATTAGGTAGATCGTGTGTATCACATGTAGTATGTCCATATCCTACCAATCCATATAGGTCTAAATTGTCATTAACGGGCATAGTGGGCTTTAGATATACTCCATAATGTGTCAATTTAGCGCCATCATCTTCATAAAAATTGGTAATAACTCTTGCTTCTGCTCCTATATATTCATTAAACTCATATCCGGCGATAAAGTTTAATCCACCCATTTTATTTGTAACTTTTCTTCTAATAGGACCATTTGATCCTTCTAATTCGTCACATTCACATTCAGCTTTAGTCCATGTAGCTCCTATTCCTCCATAAAGTCCAAGGGGAGTAATTGATGGAATCTTTATTGGAGGAGCCTCTTGTGGAACAGGAGCTACATTTTTACCAGCAAATATAGGCATTGCGGCGGCTATTGCAACTGCTATTGCGGCTCCTAACTTTTTCATAGTAACTCCTTGTTATAATTCTATATCTTCCCCAAAAAAGGGAAGATCAAGGAAGACCCACAAGATGATTTTAGCTTTTTATATATTAAAAAATATTTAAAAAGTGTAAAAATCTTATATTTTTAAATATTTATTTTAAAGGGATGATTTTATGAGACGTTTGAAAGCTGAATGGGAAAAGCAAAAAGGGGTATTAGTAGCATTTCCTCATAGTAGAAGTGATTGGGCAAAAAATGGTTCTTTTAAAAGGGCTCTTTCTACTTTTGTAAAATTGACTCAAGCCATTGCCTATTCTCAGAAAGTGTATATTTTATGTGAGAATAAAGAGGAGCTTGATGGACTTTTTTGTACAAAAAATAATTTAATATTTATAGAGGCTAACTATAATGATACATGGACGAGAGATTATGGACCAATTTCTATTGAAGAGAATAAAAAAGCTAAGCTTTTAGATTTTCAATTTAATGGATGGGGCGGAAAATTTGATGCTACTTTAGATAATTTGGTAAATAAATTTTTATATAAAAAGGGAATTTTTGAGGATACTTCATTAGAGAGTATAGATTTTATATTAGAAGGTGGTGCCATTGATTGCGATGGGGAGGGAAGCTTGCTTACTACAAAGAGTGTTTTATTAAATAAAAATAGAAATCCTCATATGAATCAAAAGGAGATAGAAGAGTTTTTATCTAAAAAGCTTGGAGTTGATAGATTTTTATGGATTGAAAATAGCTATTTAGCTGGTGATGATACAGATGGACATATAGATATGTTAGCAAGATTTGTCTCTAAAGATACAATTGTATATATATCCACTCAAGATAGGGAAGATGAGCACTATTATTATTTTAAAGAGTTGGAAAAAGAGTTAAAACTATTTAAGCAAAGAGATGGAAAAGCTTATAATCTAATTCCTCTTAATATTCCAGAAGCTAAATATAAAGATAATAAAAGATTGCCTGCTTCTTATATAAACTTTTTAATTACTAATTCATCTGTTATTCTACCTACCTATAATTCCCCTAAAGATAAAGAGGCTATTAATATTTTTAGAGAGATATTTAAAGGATATGAGATTATTCCTCTTAATGCTCTTACACTTATTGAAGAAGGTGGCTCGATCCATTGTTCTACAATGAATCTTGCCTTTTAAAATTAACTAAAGTAGGATAAAACTTTATCCTCTTTCATCTTTGTTAAATCCTCTGGAACTACTTTATCCAATTTATCTTTTAGGCGATAATCTAAATGGTCAATTAACTCTTTATAGTGCTCTTTTGGAAAAGCAAGATGCCATTTTTTAAAGTCATTTTCAAGAAGGGTTTGATTTATAAATTTTGCTTCTTCTTTAATTACTCTTCTTTCAATTTCTAATTTTAAATTGTGAGGCTCTCCACTCTCTCCTCCAAATCTTCCTTCAAAATGTCCTACTTTATCTGTAACCTCTTCACTAATTTTTTTATGAGCATCAATAAAATCTGCTGCTTTAATTAGATTTAGCGTTAATCTTTCAATTAACTTTCCTTTGTGATGTTTATGACTTACTTGTGCATCATCTTTTAGTGATATTGCAAGCTCCTCTTTTACTCTGTAAATTTTGATTTCTCCTAAATCTCCTACAACTATTATGGAATCTATTAGAGATTTTGGCATAATAACTCCTTTTTTTCCAATTACTTTTAAACTTATTATAGTATATAAATTTTTACTATTTTGCAACCTATATTGCTATCTCATTGGTCGTCCAAAAGTAATAGTCCAATATGTTTTTCCATTTATAGTAACACCTTCTGCCATACCTACTTCAGTAAATTTTGGATTCATTATAACTTTACAATGTTTTGGGCTTCTCATTAATACTTTTAGGGCATGAGGCCAAGAGCCTCTACCTCTAATATTAACTCTTGCTACTGTCTCTCCTACCATTTTAGGTCTATATCCATGATATTGTGCTCTTTCATAAAAATAGCTTCCTCTACTAATTCTTAAGGCTTTGGCTGTAATATCCCAATTTGTATTACTTCCTTGATGGCTTAAAAAGTTATTTATAGCCATATCTTTAGAGTGCTCTTTTGATGCTGCTTCAAGAGAGCTATTCCATCTCAAAGCAGGAGCTGGTCCTCCACAATATTGAGGATGGCTTCTAATCTCATTTATGGCTTGAAGCATTGCAGCCCTTGAGAGATTGCTACTTACTTCAAATGATGGCTCGCCAGCAATATCATTATTTACCCAAATTCCATTCTTTTCACTTTCACTCTCTATATGTTTTATAATAAAATTTCCACTTTGAGAAGAGGTTGATTTGTGCATTCTATGAGCTGCTCTTTTGTAACTAACCTCTTTACATCCATTTCCAGCTATGGCAAGTGCAATAATAACTAATGGTGTAATTTTTTTTATGAAATCTACTCTTTTTTTCATCTTTCACTCACTTAAATGAAATTCTAAGAGTAGTATAACTATTTTAAAAAAAATAACACCATTTTATGGCAATATTTTATTTTTTATGTTAAAAAAATGTTTTGAAGATGAGAAGTTTTTATATTACATTTTGACATTTTTTGTATGAAGAATATTTCAAAAAATTTAAGATTAGAGGCTTGAAATGGGTAGAAAGAGGCTTTCGCCCCTTTCTTGAAGCAAAGTGAGACGCGGCTTCATAAGAAGCATTAAAACTATAATATATCTTTGCTGAAAGAAAAATAAAATATGTCATTTTTTTTATTTTTTTCACACTTTTTTGTTAACTTTTGTGATGTTTTGCTTTTTTTTACATTTTTTGCTTTTTCAAAAACTACTACTTCAGGATCAATAGTTGCTACTCCTTTTCTAAACAAAACCATAAAATTGCTTTGTGCAAAAATAAAAGATTGACATAGAATTAAAAGAGCTAAAAATCTTTTCATCTCCTCCTCCTATTCCTTTTAAGATTTTCCATATTATGGAATATGTAAATTATAATCTTTTCTTTCTTAGTTCAATATTAAATAATATGCCAAATAATATATTTTTTAATAAAATTACCAACTTAACACTTGTTCATATTCTATTTTTATGTCAATTTGTTATAATCATCAAAAATTATTAAGAGGTAGTAAAATGGGTTTAAAAGTTGCTTTAATTCAGCAATCATTTAAAGGCTCAAAGGAGAAAATGATTGAGGCTACTACAAATTATATAAAGGAGGCTTCAAAAAAAGGAGCTAAATTAGTCGTTCTTCAAGAACTTCATCAACAAGAGTACTTTTGTCAATTTGAAGATACATCTTTTTTTGAATATGCCTCTTCTTTTAAAGAGGATGTTAAATATTGGAGTGAAGTTGCAAAAGAAAATCAAATAGTTTTGATAGCTTCTTTATTTGAGGAGAGAGATATAGGAATTTATCATAATAGTGCTATTGTTTTTGAGAAGGATGGCAAGATTGCAGGTAGATATAGGAAGATGCATATACCAGATGATCCAGGTTTTTATGAAAAATTCTATTTTACTCCAGGTGATTTAGGTTTTGAGCCAATAGATACTTCCATAGGAAGATTAGGAGTACTAATATGTTGGGATCAGTGGTTCCCAGAGGCTGCGAGGATTATGGCACTAAAGGGAGCAAAAATTTTAATATATCCTACTGCTATTGGCTGGTTTGAAGAGGATACAAAAGAAGAAAAAGATAGACAACTTGATAGTTGGATTACAATTCAAAGGTCTCATGCGATAGCTAATGGAGTATTTTTACTAAGCTGTAATAGGTGTGGTTTTGAAAAAGATAAAAGTAACCAATTAAATGGAATTAAATTTTGGGGTAACTCTTTTATAGCAGGACCACAAGGAGAAATTATTGCAAAAGCTAATGAAGAAGAAGAGATACTCTTTGGAGAATTAGATTTTAATAGATTAAAAGAGGTAAGAAGAATATGGCCATTTTTTAGAGATAGAAGAATAGAAGCATATAGTGATATTTTAAAAAGATATGGTATTTAAAAAAGCTACTTTATTTTAATATGTTTGATTTGGATAAGTAAAACACAATTTTTTGGTGGAGGTGTGGGGAATCGAACCCCAGTCCTGAAGTAGCCAATCGCCTTGACTCTACATGCTTAGACGGTGTTGATAAAATCTCGCTGTGGTTTGCTCAACACCCAAAGCTACCCACAGCAAAGCCATAATTCTCACTCTTTGGTTTGGCGGACCAAAGAGCCAGCCATCTTTATGTGATGCCTCGGAAAATCGGGTTAGATGGCGTCACCCGCCGAGACAGCCCAATTAGTTATAACTTACGCAGCAGCGTAAGCTGGGCGATAATCTGTGTTGTTTGCGTCTATTTTAGTTGGGCTTGATAACGCAGTAGCCCACTGCGGCATGCACAAGGCATCGACTACTCCAGTCGAAGCCATGTCACCCCCGCTTTAAATATAAAAGGCATTTGAGGAGGCTTAAAGGGATTAAAATTATATCAAAAATGTGTGATTTTGTCAAATATTTATAACAGGGCGATAAAAAATGTCAAACTTTACTATTTTCTTCTTTTATCTTTTTGATTGACCATATTAAAAATATAATACCTATCAAAAAGAAAGGAATTGATAGTAACTGTCCAACACTAAGTGGAATATTTAAGGAGTAGTCTGCTTGTTTCTCTTTAAAAAATTCTAAAATAAATCTTGCTAAAAATCCTAATATAAGAGCAATAGGTGGCATTAGATATGTAAAAGTTTTACTATTTAATCTTTTATAAAGATAAAAGGAAAGACCAAAAATTAAAAAATAGGCAATTGATTCATATAACATTACTGGATGTCTTGGTATATTATCTACTCTTTCAAAAATAATTGCCCATGGAAGATTTGAAGCTTTACCTAAAATCTCAGAATTAAAGAAATTTCCTATTCTAATTAATGCTGCGAGCAAAAACATAGGAATAATTAATCTACTAAATAGCCATAAAAAGTCAATTTTATATCTTTTACTATATAGATAAAGAGCAATAATTGCTCCTAAAATTCCTCCATGGCTTGCTAAACCACCTTTGTATATCTTTAAGATTTCTATGGGATGAGTTAGAAAATATTGAGGTTCATATATAAGGCAGTGGGCTAATCTTGCTCCTACTACAATTCCAACTACCAAATATAAAAATAGAGGATCTAAAAGTTCTCTTTTTACATTTTCTCTATTAAAAATATACTCCATTATATAAAGCCCTATTAAAAGCCCTATTGCAAATAACACTCCATACCATCTAACTTCAATTGATCCTAAATGAAAAATAGCAGGATCAACTCCCCATTTTAAGTGACTCATTTTAAACCCTTAAGTATTAATAGCCTCTTTTATCTCTTTTGCTATAGAGGAGATCTTTTTTATCTTTTGAGAATAAGATAGGCTCTCATCTAATAAAACTTTTATAAAAGCAGATCCTACAATTACTCCATCTACATCTTTTGCTTTCTCTTTAGCATTTTTAGGATTGACTCCAAAACCAATAAAAATAGGAGTAGAGCTTACCTCTTTTGCCCAAGCGACAATTTCTCCTAACTCTTCTTTTTTATCTTTCCCGGTAATCCCAGCATATGCTACTAAATATAAAAATCCTTTTGCATCTTTACTAATTAATTGAACTCTTTTTTTGCTATCTGTAGGTGCTAAAAAATCAATTAGATCTAAATTGTTTTTTTTAATAGACTCTTTGTAAAAAGATGCCTCTTCAAATGGTAAATCTGGAATAATAAAACCTTTAATATTATACTCTTTTGCCTTTTGTATAAAAAGATCTAAACCTTTGTGATAAAATGGGTTAAAGTATCCCATCCAATATGTATCTATAATAGAACCAACCTTAGAAGATATTTTAAATAGTTCTTCTATTTTAAAGCCTCTTTTTAGAGCCAATTGATTTGCTCTATCAATTATAGGTCCATCTGCTACTGGATCTGAAAATGGAATTCCAAGCTCTAACTTATCTGCACCTGCTTCTTTTAGAGCAAAAGCAACCTCTTCGGTAAATTGAGGTGTTGGAAATGAGGATGTAATATATACAACTAGCTCTTTCATTTTGCAACCATTTTTTTTGTAGTATTATACTTTTTTTCGATAAAATGATTTAGAAAGTTATAGGAGTTGAAGCAATGAGTATTCAAAAAAGTGTAAAAAAGATAACAACTTCAACTATTAGAGGGATGAAAAATAGAGAAAAGATAGTGATGGTGACAGCTTATGATGCACTTTTTGCCTCTTTGTTTAATGAGTATGTAGATATGATTTTAGTAGGAGATAGTCTTAATATGAGCTTTCTTGGAAAGAGTGATACTCTAAGTGCTACCATGGATCAGATGCTATATCATACCCAAGCAGTATGTAATGGAGCAAATAGACCTTTAATTGTTTTTGATATGCCATATGGTTCCTATATCAATAGGGATGTTGCTTTAAATAATGCTATTAGAGTATATAAAGAGAGTTGTGCTGATGCAATTAAGATTGAAGGTGGAAGAGATAAGGCAGAAGTTATAGAGTATTTAACAAAAAATGGAGTAGCAGTGATAGCTCATATTGGTCTTATGCCTCAATTTGTAAGAAGTGAAGGGGGATATAAAGTAAAAGGAAAAAGTAAAGAGGAAAAAGAGAGGCTTTTAGAAGATGCGAAAATTTTAGAAGAATCAGGAGCTTTTGCTATTGTTTTAGAGGGAATAAAGAGTGATATTGCAAAAGATATAACTGCAACTTTAAAAATTCCTACTATTGGAATTGGTGCTGGTAGAGATTGTGATGGACAAGTTTTGGTATGGAGTGATCTATTTGGCTTTTTTGAAGCTTTTAAACCAAAATTTGTAAAGCAATATCTAAATGGAGCTAAATTAATAAGAGAGGGAATTAGTAAATTTAAAAAAGAGGTTAAAGAGGGACTATTTCCAGATGAGGAGCACTCATATTAGCAAAAGGAGCAAAGATGAGATTTTTATTAATAGCACTTTTAGCAATTTTTTTAGGAGGATGTATCTCAACAGATAACCCATATAGTGAAAGTCCAGTAGATTATTTAAAAAGTTCTGCTCTTACAGCAAAAGTAAAGGCAGCTCTTATTAGAGAGGTGGGGCTTGAAGGGCTCGATATTCATGTAAATAGTTATAAAAATGTGGTTCAATTGAGTGGATTTGTAGATACTGAGGCTCAAAAAGAGTTAGCAGGAGAGATAGCAAAAAGTGTAGATGGAGTTAGAGAGGTTGTAAATAATATTATTGTAAAGGGTAGTTAGTTGGAGAGAATCGTTAAGATTGAAAAATTTGAAGGAGAAGAGAGTTTTGAGAGTACTCTAAGACCAACGATTTGGGATGAGTTTATTGGTCAGGAAAAAATTAAAAAAAATCTTCAAATTTTTATACAAGCATCAAAAAAAAGAGGTGAAGTTTTAGACCATATTCTATTTTTTGGACCTCCAGGACTTGGGAAGACTACTTTAGCAAATATAATAGCAAATGAGATGCAAAGTAATATAAAGGTAACTTCTGCTCCTTTAATTGAAAAGAGTGGTGATCTTGCTGCTCTTTTAACAAATATAGAAGAAAATGATATTTTATTTATTGATGAAATTCATAGACTCTCGCCAGCTATTGAGGAGATTTTATATCCTGCTATGGAAGATTTTAGATTAGATATTATTATTGGAAGTGGACCAGCAGCTCAGGCAGTAAAGATAGATTTGCCAAAATTTACATTAATTGGTGCTACTACAAGAGCTGGAATGTTAAGCAATCCTTTAAGAGATAGATTTGGAATGCATTTTAGAATGGAGTTTTATACTCCAGAGGAATTAGCAAAAATAGTTATAGCTGCAGCAAAAAAATTAAAAAAAGATATAGATAAGATGGCAGCTTTAGAGATAGCAAAAAGAAGTCGAGGAACACCAAGAATTGCTCTTAGACTCCTAAAGAGAGTAAGAGATTTTTCAGATGTGGCAAATGAGAAGATAATATCATTAGATACTGCTAAATATGCTCTAAACCAGCTTGGAGTAAATGAAGTTGGCTTTGATGAGCAAGATATAAGATTTTTAGAACTTTTAGTAGAAGCAAAAGGAAAGCCTTTAGGTTTATCTACTATTGCTGCAGCTTTAAGTGAAGATGAAGGAACGATAGAAGAGGTTATAGAACCATATCTTTTGGCTAATGGATATATTCAAAGGACTGCAAGAGGAAGAGTGGCAACTCCTAAAACATATGAGATTTTTAGATTATCTCCTCCTACAAGGAGTCTATTTGGATAGAGCTACTCTTTTTATGTTAATTCTTTTTAGTTTAGCTCTATGGGGAGCTTATAGTATCTATCAACCTTTTATTTTGCCAATGGTTGTAGCAATTTTGCTTACAATGGCTACCTCAAACCTTTCAAACTTAATAGCAAAAAAGTTAAAAAGCCAAAAATTAGCAACTGCTATTATGGCTATTTTAATGGGTGTTTTAATTTTAGCTCCTATTTTATATATAGCTACAAATGGAGTTAGTTTTTTAGGAAAGATAGATTTTAATTCTATTAATATTTTATTTGCAAAATTAAGAGAGTTATCAAAAGGGATTCCCTATTTAGAAGAGTGGAGTAAGAGAAATTTACAAGTTGCTAATATTGCTCCTTATATTCAACAAATATCTCTTTATCTTACAAAAATGGGAAGTAAAGGGGTCTCTTTTTTAAGGGATATTATTTTAGTTGTTCTATTTTATGCTATTTTTGTATATTATCAAAAGCCATTTTTAGAGCTATTAAAATCTCTTATTCCAGTAGCTTCTAATAAAAGTTCTCAAATGATAAAAGAGCTCTCATCTACTATGGAGGTAGTATTTTATTCAATTATTGTAACTGCTCTATTTGAGGGATTTTTATTTGGTTTTTTTGTTAAATTTTACGATTTTGATGGTTTGTTATTTGGGGTTATATATGGATTTGCCTCTTTAATCCCAGTAGTTGGTGGAACAATTGTATGGCTTCCTCTCTCTTTGATTTTATGGAGTAAAGGGGATTTGCAAGGGGCAATTACATTAGCTAGTTACTCTATAATAATGATTTCTCTTATTGCTGATACATTTATAAAACCAGTAATTATTAAAGTAATTAAAGAGGAGCTTTTGCACAACTCTACCAATGTTAATGAGCTTGTGATATTTTTCTCAATTGTAGCAGGAATGGGAAGCTATGGATTTTGGGGAATGATTTTAGGTCCAGCAATTACTACATTTTTAATTGCCAGTACTAAAATATATCTTGAATATAGTAGGGAGGTTCTCTCTAAATAGTTACTTTTTTTGGAAAAATTTTAAAGAGTTTATAATTTTAATTATTCCCATAACTATAACAACCTCTAAAAGAGAAGCTAAAATTAGCTGATAATATTCATAGATTCCTATAATTCCTCCATCAAAACCTATCTTTGCAACAGCAATAATTAAAGTAAGAGGCATAGATAGGGCAAGTGCTACTAAAAAAGCATCTTTTGAGCCAATATAGAGTTTAAGTGGATATGCCCCTAAAAATCTAATAAATATCATAATCGCAACTATTTTTAGTGCACCAGTAATAACTCCAGGAATTAAGAGTGATTTTAGATCAAAAGTGCTACCTACATATATAAAAAATAGGGGTACTAAGAGACCAAAACCTAAACTTGAGAGTTTATCTTCTAACTCTGCTTGATGAAAAAAAGCGCTAATTGCTACTCCTGCTAAAAATGCTCCAAGAGCTAACTCCAATTTAAGAAGTTTTACTATTGCAATAAATATAAAAAATATTGCAATAGAAAAGCGGATATTTTGATTTTGAATATCGATTGTTGGCATTAAAATCTTTTTAATTTCTGGAAACCACCAAAATAGAAATTCAAAAAATTTATATACCAAATATATAATTAGACCAAAAATAACTAATGTTATAATTTTTACAAAGAGCGCTATTCCAAATCCGCTATGATTAGCAGCATCTAAAATAGTAAGAGCTATAATACTTACAATTTCTCCAAGAATTCCAACAATAAAAGCACTTTTGAGCCATCTCTCTTTTTTACCATATATTTTTGAAAGAGTTGCTAATAATCCAACAGAAATAAGAGGAAAAGAGATAATAATAATTATATTGTAATCAAAGATATATCCAATTGCTATAGCTAAAATTCCTACAATTACTACAAAGAATATAGCTCTTTTTAAAATAGGTTGATTCTTATGGGCTCTTATCTCTTTTAGATCTACTTCCATTCCAGCTAAAAACATTAAGTATAAAAATCCAACTTGAGCAATTAATATAAATAGATCATTATCTTTAATAACCCCAATGGTTCCTAAAATGGCACCTAATATAATCTCTGTTGCTGCTGTTGGAAGGGATAAAATTTTAGCAATATAAGGAGATATAACAATAGAAAGGGATAGAGTTAAAATTAATGTTATATCCTCACTCACTGGCACTTCTCCACTATTTTATATCCAAACTCTTCTATTCTTTTTAGATCACTTTTAATATCTTTTCCTTTTGTAGTTAAATAATCTCCTAATACAATTGCATTAATTGGCATTTGAAATAGTTCTTTTTCTTTTTGAGGAGTATTAAAAATCTCCTCTCTTCCTCCTGCTACCATTAATATTTTTGGATTTAAAAGAGAGGCTTGATTAATAATATCTAATGCTTCATTATAGGTTAATTTTCTCTCTTTAATTGGTAATGCTATATTTGGGATATAAAAATTAATTGGAATAGATGTTGGTTTTAACTCTTTTAGAGCCAAAAATAGCTCTTTTCTATCTTGATAGCTCTCTCCTAAGCCAAATATACCACCGCTACATAGATCTAAGCCTACGCTTTTTATATTGTTGCAAGTATTAAATCTATCTTCCCATGAGTGGGTAGAACATATATTTTTATAGAAATTTTTTGATGTTTCTAAATTATGATTATAGCTATTAATTCCACTTTTTTTAAGTTCTTTTAACTCTTCTTTATTAGCTATTCCAGCACATGCGATTAATTTTATATCATTAATCTCTTTTTTTAGATATTTAGCTACTTTTGATATATATATAGTTCTCTTTTCATCAAGCATAGCTCCTGAGGTAACTAAACAATAGCCTCTTGCTCCATAAGAGTATGCTATTTTTGCTTCTTTTATAACTTCTTCTATATTTTTGAAGCTATATCTTTTTATGGGGGCTTTATATTTAGAAGATTGGGCGCAAAACTTACAATCTTGATCACAAGAACCACTTAATATATTATTAATTGCACATAAAAAGATCTTTTTCATTTTGCTATTCTCATTTAAGATATTTTTTGGATTATACCAAAAAAGTCTCTTCTTCCCAGCTCTTTTTCTCTAAGGAGTAAAAGTGATGTTCTATAATGTTTCTATTAAGATCTATTATGGCAAAAGAGATATATGGTGCTTCCCTTGCACATATTTCACCAGGGTTTAGAAATATTGAGTTATTAATTTTTTCTAATTTAAATTTGTGTGTATGACCATATAGGATAAAATCACTATCAGGAGTTAGGTAGAGGGGAAGATGCATTAATTTAAATGTTTTATTTTCAATTTTTAAATAGTATGGCTCTTTAAAGATATAATAATCTTTGCTAAGAGGATATAAATAGTAGTCGTTATTGCCAAATACCGCTCTATATGGTAAATTTGTCTCTTTTAAAAGTTTCAAATTATCTTCTATTTCTAAATCTCCTAAATGCAAAATATATTGAATATCTTTAGCTATTGCCCTTTGTAGAGCCATTTTTTGAAAATCTACCTTTTTGTGAGGATCAGAAAATATAGCGATTCTACCCATTTAATTTGTTTCCTCATTTAAAATATTCTCTTTATATTTGCACTTAAAACACTCATATCTATCACCACTTTTTAGATGTTTAATTCCCATTAAATAACCACATTTAGGGCATTTTTTATCTACTGGTTCAAAATTTGCTATAAATTTACATGTAGGATAATTACTACATCCCCAAAATTTTCCTCTCTTACTACTTCTTTCAATTAGATTTCCACCACATTCAGGGCATTTAATGTCTAATTTCTTCGGTGGATTTAGAGGTTTTGTATTTTTACATTTTGGATAGGCAGAACATGCTAAAAATTTTCCTCTTCTTGAACTCTTTATAACCATTTTTGACCCGCATTTTTCACATACCTCATCTATCTCTTGAGATTCTTCTTTATTCTCTTCTAAGTTTCTTGTATATTTACATTTTGGAAAATTTGAGCATGAGATAAACTCTCCAAATCTTCCTTTTCTAATAACTAACTCTCCTCCACACTCTGGGCATTTTTCTCCAATTGGTTTTAGAGTCTTTAGAGATTTAATATTTTTTTTGCCCTCTTCTACCTTTTTAATAAAAGGGTCATAAAACTCTTTTAATATCTTTTGCCAATCCTCTTTGCCTTGGGCTATTAAATCTAATGACTCTTCCATATTTGCAGTAAAGTTACTATCTACAATATCTGGAAAATGCTTTTCTAAAATATCAATTACTGTAAATGCAATCTCTGTTGGAATAATCTTTTTCTTTTCTAACTCTATATAGTTTCTTGCTTGCAAAATAGATATTGTTGGAGCATATGTAGATGGTCTTCCAATTCCTAAAGATTCTAATTTTTTAATTAAACTTGCCTCTGTATATCTTGGTGGTGGTTCTGTAAAGTGTTGTATTGCTTTTAACTCATCTAATGTTACCTTTTGTTTCTCTTTTAGAGGTGGTAAAAGTGTATCTTCCTCTTTATATCCTAAAATTTTATAAAAGCCTTCAAAGAGTATCTTTTTTCCCGTTGCTTTAAAAAGAGAGCTTTGGCTTTTAAATAGAATAGTTTGGGTCTCAAATTTAGCATCTTCCATTTGAGATGCAATAAATCGGTTATAAATTAGAGTATATAATTTTAACTCATCTTTATCTAAATAGTTTTTAGCAATTTGAGGTGTAAAATCTACTCTTGTAGGTCTAATTGCCTCGTGAGCCTCTTGAGCTCCTTTAGATTTAGTGGTATATACTTTTGTTTTAGCTGGCAGATATTCATTGCCAAACTCTTTTTGTATAAATTCTCTTGCACTTTGTGTAGCTTCGCTTGATAAATTTAGACTATCTGTTCTCATATAGGTAATAATTCCCATTATTCCCTTATCTGTCTTTATACCTTCATATAGTCTTTGGGCAATTAACATTGTTTTTTTAGGAGAAAAACCAAGCTGATTTGAAGCAGCTTGTTGAAGAGTTGATGTCATAAATGGAGGAGGTGATTTGGTTGTTTTTTTACTCTTTTGGATAGAATCTACAATAAACTCTTCATCTTTTAAACTATTTACAATCTCATTTGCCTCTTTTTCATTTTTAATAGATAACTTTTCAATTTTTTTATCTTTATATTGTTCTAACTTTGCTTTAATTACTTTTTCAAATATTCCCTCTATTGTCCAATATTCTTCTTTTTTAAAAGCTTTTATCTCCTTTTCTCTATCTACTACTATCTTTAAAGCTGCACTTTGAACTCTACCAGCACTCAATCCTTTTTGAATTTTACTTGCAAGTAGTGGAGATAATTTATATCCAACAATTCTATCAAGTAATCTTCTTGCTTGTTGGGCGTTTACTCTTTTCATATCTATATGGCGAGGATTTTGAAGAGCATTAGTAATTGCACTTTTTGTTATTTCATGAAATACTATTCTTGGAAGAGTAGAAGGATCTTTTCCAATAGCTTTTGCTATATGGTATCCAATTGCCTCTCCTTCTCTATCTTCATCTGTGGCGATATATATATTTTGAGCCTCTTTTGCAAGTTTTTTTATCTCTTTTACTGTAGGAGAGGCATCTTTTGAGACAATATATTTAGGAATAAATTCCCCATCTTTAATGGTAATTCCAAAAGAGCTTTTAGGAAGATCTCTAATATGACCTTTTGAAGCAACTACTTTATAATCTTTACCTAAAAAGTTAGATATTGTTCTTGCTTTTGCAGGAGATTCTACAATAATTAGGTTCTTCATATCCTTGTCCATATTTTGAAATTTT
>JAADEA010000090.1 GCA_013153675.1 Campylobacterota bacterium | reverse complement strand
TGGTTGCATATTTGGTTTTTGATGTAATTAATAAGCCAGTTCAAAGCTTTTATAAAAGTACTGTTAATAGAAAAAACTTTTTAAAATCTCAAATAAGATCCCATAAATCATATTTAAGAAGTATTACTATTAATGGAGATCCAAATTATAAGATTAAAGAGCTTGATAGAAAGATTAGAGAAAAACAGAGTGAGATCTCAAGACTGAGAGTAAGACTTAGTAAACTTGATAGAGCTTTATTTCAACTATCAAAGATGTTATATACAAAAGAGAATTGGTCTGAATTTCTTACATATATTACAAAGAGAGCAAAAGATAATAATTTAAAGGTAGAGTGGATTGAAAATCAGCCATTGGAGAATAACTCTACTAAAAAGTTTGGAGCAGTCTTAAAAATTGGAATAAATTGTAAAGGACAGTATGGAAATATTTTAGCTTTTATTAATGACTTAGAGCAAAGTGAGATGGTAACAGATGTATATAGTACTCTTTTAAAACCAGATATTGGAGTATTAGATGCTGAGATAAATGTAACAATTTGGGGGATGAAACCATGAAAAGGTTATTAGTTTTAATTTTGCCTTTGGCAATTGGACTTTATGGTAAAAGTGTAGATAATATAGAAGCTATGACCCAAAGAATCAAATCTAAAAGGGTAAGTGAAATTCCAAAGGATAGATTTTTTAATATACCAGCTCCAATGAAGGTGATGATAAAGGTAGATAAAAATGCTACTAAAGATAAAAAGAAAAAATCTATAGTTAAAACAAATATGGGAGGTGAGAGTGAAGTTGGATGGATTTTGGGAGCAATTATTAACAATAAAGCCTATTTAAATGGCACATGGGTCAAAGTGGGAGATACAATTAGCGGCTTCAAGGTTGTAAAGATTTATGATGATAGTGTTGAGCTAAAGCTTGGTAAAAGAGATGTGAGAGTCTTTTTAACACCAAAGAGTGATCTAATAAAAATTGCAAACGGAGAGAAAAAATGAGAAGAGTAGCTAAGCTTTTACTGGTAACTTGGGCAGTTTTGGTTTTTGGTACAATACTTGAAGCTAAAAGTTGTAAAAATGAGTTATTTAGTGTAACTATTAGAGATGAACTTACTATTAAAGAGGCAATAGAAAATATTGCCGATACTTGTGGACTTAGTATTGTTATTAAAGATGCAGGAGCAAAAGAGAAGTTAAAAAATAAACTCTATTTTGTAAAATTAAAGAATGCTACTTTTGGAACTCTTTTGGATACTATATTAAAAGATAACAATTTAAACTATAAATTAGAAGGAAATAAGTTAATTATTTCTTATTTAATTACAAAGACCTTTAAAGTTCACTATATTGCTGGTTCAAGAAGTGGTAAGAGCCATGCAAATGTAACAGTAGCAAACCCTACTACTGGATCTGGAGGAGATAATAATCCAAGCAAAACTGGTATTTCTATCTCAAGTGATGATAATTTTAATTTTTGGAAAGGTTTAAAAGAAGAAATTCATAAAATTTTAATGACTGCAAGTGATGGTGATTTACACTTTAAAAAGACAAAAGATGGATGGGTTGGTCCAGGAGGAGAGAAGTGGGATTATAATCCAATGGAACCAATTATTAATCCAGAAGCTGGAATGGTTACAGTAACTGGAACTGCAAGACAGATTGAGAGAATTCAAAAGTATCTTTCATCTTTATCTAAACAGGTAAAGACTCAGGTTTTAATAGATGTTAAGATACTTTCTGTTACTCTAAATAGAGCTCATACAACTGGAATTGATTGGAGCCAGCTATATGGACTTGAGAATTTCTCTGTAAGTATATTGGGAATGAGACAAAAAAATATACAAAAATATACAATTGATGGAGGAAAAGTTTCAAATGCAGATTTTGCTCCAGATACTGAACCAACCTCAGCTTCTTTGGTGGATATGAGAGGAGGCGGTACAATTGATGATGTAATTAAATTTTTAAGAACTCAAGGGGTAGTTAAATCTATCTCTAATCCAAAAGTTATGACTCTAAATAACCAACCAGCTTTAATTAGTGTAGGTAGAGAGCTATTTTATAAGTTAAGATCAGAGAGTAAAAATAATGATAATGGAGAGACTACTACAAATGAGAAGATAGATTCTGTATTTGCTGGTATTTTACTTGATATTACTCCAGAAATTGATGAGAGAGGAATGATTACTCTAAAAGTAAATCCATCTATTACTGAAGCAAATGAGCCTTTAACTGGTGCTACAAAAAGAGATATGCCGCCAGATTTAGTAAGAAGACAGATCTCTTCTGTAATTAAAGTTAAAAATGGTCACCATGCGATTTTGGGAGGATTGATTACCTCTAAATCATCAAATAAAGTTCATAAAGTTCCACTTTTGGGAGATATTCCATTAGTTGGAAATGTTTTTAAAAGAACAGAGAAGATAAAACAAGTAGAAGAGCTTGTAGTAATTATTACACCTTATATTGTAAATGGAAATGGAAACTTAAGTTTAAGGAAGTTAGGATATAGTTTTGGAGAAAGAGGGAAGTAGTGATTAGTTATAAAAGAGCAAAAGAGGCTTTTATAGACCAAATTGATGTTAATAAGTATATTGAATTGCCAGGTTCCATGAGGGCATATAAGGAGCTTGAGAATAGTTTAGATAGACCATTTAAAATGATGCTCCTTTATGGAAAACCAGGAACTGGCAAATCCTTACTCCTAAAAAGATTATATGAGAAGAAGAAGTATCAAAAGGAGATCTATTTTATAGAGTCTCCTCTACTTACACAAGAAGAGTTTTTTAGAAGATTATTTGGTATTTTGATTCAAAAACCTATGCCGCCAAATACTAAAGTAGATTTTAATACTTTTGTTGAATATTGCAAGGTTATTAAAGGTCAAAGAGATATTGTTATCTTAATTGATGAGACTCAGCTATATCCTGAAGAGATTTTAGAGGAGATTAGACTCCTTTCTGATACTGGTGTGCTTAAATTTATAATCTCTGTTCATAAAACAAGTGATGAAGAGGTGATAGCTAAAGAGCATTTTAAAACAAGAATTATGGGAACAGTTGTTTTAAAAAATGCTACTAAAAGCGAACTAAAAAAGTATATTCACGATAAACTTTTGCAAGAAAATCAATTTGAAATTGCAAATATAATAAAAGAGAAACATATCTCAAAAATTTATCAATTTACTAAAGGAAATTTTAGAGAGTGTAACAATTTAATGTATACTATATTTGATATATATGATTACTATGATAGAAAAAATCCATCAAAAATAGATAAAAATAGATTCTCTATGAAAATTATTGAAATGGCAGCAATAGGATTGGGGTATATAGATGTATAGTGTAGAAGAGTTAGAGTATAAATGGAAATTATATAGAAAAAAGAGAACAAAAAGAATTATTTTAGTTACTCTATTTTCTTTTTTGATTATTTTATTAGGAGTAGTTGGAGGCTATTTTATCTTCTCTGGCTCAAATAGTTCAAAGAGTAGTATAACTTCTAACAAATTATCTAATAAAGTTCCTAACTATACTGCCACGGTAAATCAAAATAGCGCTAATATGCCTGCTAAGAGTGTTAGTAATTCTATAAAGCCTAAAAGTAGTTCGTCTCAGAAGATGGAAATTAAAAGAGTAGCAATTGATGAAAATAGCAATTTAGATGAGATTGATTTAAAAAATGCAAAAATTGTAAAACCAAATGTAAAAGAGCCACCAGTTAGATATATAGGTTTTAATGAAAATGAAAAGAATAATAAGCAGGTAGTATTGCCAAATGCTACAAAAAAAGAGGTAAACCAACAAGAGGCAATTAAAGAGATAGAGGATCGATTTGATATATCTAAAGATCCAAAAGATGCTCTATTTTTAGCAAAATATTATTATAAAAAGAAAAATTATGCAAAAGCTGAAGAGTGGGCAATAAAAGCAAATAATATTGATAGTAATAATGAAGATACTTGGATTATTTTTGCAAAATCAAGAGCAAAACTTGGTAATAGAGTAGATGCTATAAAAGCTTTGCAGATGTTTTATGAGATGCATCCTTCTTTTAGATTAAAAGAACTTTTAGATAAGTTAAGGAGAGGAAAACCTTTTGATTAAGCCCCTTTTTTCTTTTCTTCTAATTTGACACAAAATTAATTTCTCTTTTTAAAAGTTGCTACAATATCTATATAAATAACTCAATTATCCCATAAAATGGACACTTTTTAATTCAATTTAAGTTATTTTTAGTTAGA
>JAADEA010000138.1 GCA_013153675.1 Campylobacterota bacterium | reverse complement strand
TATTTTTAATTCACTCATAATACTACTCTATTATTGCTGGAACTATAAAGAAATTATTTTCTGTTTGTGGAGCATTTTTAATAATTAGCTCACTTATCTCTTTATTACAACTTGGAATATCTTCTCTTAAAGGTGTACCACCATCTAATGTTGAGAAGTAGCTATCTATATTTGAGGTATCTAGCTCACTTAAACTCTCTACATATTCTAGTATATCTGAAAGTTGAGAGATTATCTCTTCTCTCTTATCATCAGCTACATTTAAATGAGAAAGATTTTCCAATTTTTCTAATAATTGATTATCTATTTTCACTATATTACACCTTTTTATTTAAGTTTTGTAAATTATATTAAAAAATGGTTTAAAGCTTTAAGTGGTATGATATAATTCAAATAAAAAAAGGATTAAAGAATGAGACAAATAGATATGAGTTCACCAGAGTTTTTAGAAGAGCTAGAGAAAACAAAAAAATTTACAGATAAAGTTAATGAGAGGTTTGGATGGGTTTATCATCCAGAAGAAGAGGTAGTTGAGGGTGTTCAATTAGGTCTTGCTCGTCATAAAATGCTTTATGGTAAAAGATTTTGTCCTTGTTTTATGGTAATAGAAGAGAATGGCAAATTTAAAAGTGCAGATGATAGAATATGCCCTTGCAAACCTGCTATTGAAAAAGAGATTCCAGAGGAAGGAAAATGCCATTGTGGAATTTTTTGTACCCCTGAGTATGCTGAGCAGTATAAAAAAGAGCATAGTAAGTAGTTGTTAGTGGTTGAAATGTAGGGATATCCTTTATGGATATCCACAAATTATGAATTTTATGAAATTAGGCAATAGGGATAAATGGAAAAAGAATTTGATGTAATTGATATGCTTATAAAGCTTTTAAGTGCTAAATCTATAACACCTGATGATGGTGGATTATTAGATTTTATTGCTAAGTATTTAAGCGATTTTGAAGCAGTTAGGATTGATAAGGGCGGTGTTAAAAATCTATTTTTAACTAAAAAGTTTGGAGAGGGAGAGCATTTATGCTTTGCGGGTCATGTAGATGTTGTTCCTCCTGGCGATGGTTGGGATAGTGATCCATTTACACCAAAAATAGAAGATGGATTAATCTTTGCAAGAGGCGCTCAAGATATGAAAAGCGGAGTAGCTGCTTTTGTGGCTGCTATAAAAGAGATTAAAGAGTTTAATGGAAGACTCTCTATCTTACTAACCTCAGATGAAGAGGGAGATGCAATATATGGTACAAAGATTGTATTAGATTACTTAAAAGAGAATAATCTTCTACCAGATTTTGCAATAGTAGCAGAGCCAACTTGCGAAGAGGTTTTTGGAGATGCTATAAAAATTGGGCGCAGAGGCTCAAATAACGGAATTATTAAAGTTTTTGGAAAGCAAGGACATGCAGCATACCCAAGTAAAGCTATAAACCCTGTAAATATAGTAGCTCCAATCTTACCAAAAATTGCAGGAGTTAATTTAGATAATGGAGATGAGTTCTTTGAACCAAGCCAATTTGTAATTACAGATATAAGAGGTGGAATGGAAGTTACAAATGTAACACCAGGAATGGTTAAGTTAATGTTTAATGTTAGAAACTCAACAGCTACAACCACAAAAGATATAGAAGATTTTGTAAATAACAACTTTAAAGGTTTAGATTATGAATTTGAGTTTAAACCATCTGCTAAGCCTTTTATGACAAATCCAGATAGTAAAGTAGTAAAGGTTCTAACTAAAGCTATTAAAGATGAATGCAATATAGATACAAAACTATCAACCGCTGGTGGAACAAGTGATGCAAGATTTTTTGGAGAGTTTGGGGTAGAAACAGTAGAATTTGGGGTAATTAACGATACAATACATGCGCCAAATGAGAGAACTTCTATTAAAGAGGTAGAGAGTTTATATAGAGTATTTAAAAAAGTTTTAAGAGAGTTTTAATGAATATTACTGAGCTAGTTATAGTTACACTTTTAATTGAAATTATTGAAGTAATGCTACAATATAGCACTACCCTAAAAGGCTCTATATTTAAAATTTTTCATTACTATCAAAAAAGCCCTTTTATATTTTTTGCCTCTAATGTTGGCTATATTTGGCTACTATTTATATCTATAAATTATGGTATATTTAATTTAGCTATGGTTCTTGCTGTTAGTTTAAAATCGATAGACATTTTTACAAAAATGCACCTTATCCAAAAGCTATTTTTAAAGCCAGATAGTAATTATATAAATGAAATTTCACCAATGCTAGAGGGTAAAACCCCTTACTGGGTATGGTTAATAGGACCACTTACCTACCCATATATTGTATATGTTGCACTATCTTAAGGAGAGATATGGAAATAGTATTAGGAAACCAGCCACTACTTGAAGCTGAGGGGATATCTAAAAGTTTTGATTATCAGCTATTTGATAATCTATCACTATCTTTATACTCAAAACAAAGTGTTTCTGTAATGGGAAGAAGCGGTACTGGTAAATCAACCCTGCTTCATATCTTATCAACTCTTCTAAAACCAGATAGTGGAAGTGTAAAGATTTTAGAAGAAGATGTATATTCTCAAAAAGAGAAAGAGATAGAGATAATTAGAAGAAAACATATTGGAATTATTTTTCAATCTCACTATCTATTTAAAGGAATGAGTGCTTTAGAAAATGTTGAATCTGCTACTCTACTTGCTGGAACAAAGATAGATAAAGAGATATTTGAGATGTTAGAGATTGATAATATTATGCATAAAAAAGTAGGCGAAATCTCTGGCGGACAACAACAAAGGGTGTCTATTGCTAGAGTCTTAAATAAAAAACCAAAAATAATTTTTGCAGATGAACCAACTGGAAATTTAGATAGAGATACTGCAAATCTTGTAATGGATGCATTAGATATATATATAAAAGAAAACGATGCTGCACTGTTTTTAGTAACACACGACCAAGAGATAGCAAAAAGGACACAAAAGCTATATCTATTAGAGAATAAAAAGTTAAATATAAGATAAAATCGCTTTTTATATGATATAATATTAAAAATCTCATAGCTAGAGGAGCAGATTTATGAAAAGAGTATATTTAACTTTAATCTTGCTATCTTTTTTCTTTAGTAGTTGTATATCTATAAATAAACCTTTTTTTAATCGCTCATCTATCGAAATCAAAGAGGGATATCTATCTTTAAAAGCAATTAATGAAAATATTCAAAAGCAGATGCCTTTAGTAGAACAAATTGGTACAAACAAAATTAAAATTGTATCAGTAACACTATTTGCCTCAGAAGATGGACAATACCTAATTGGAGAAGTAGAATTTATATTTACTAGCTTCCAAATACCAGAGGGGCTACCCGCAATTGCTAGATTTAAAAGCATAATTTATTATATACCTCAAACGAAAGAGTTTAGATTAGCAAATATATCTAAACCAGAGATTAAGTTTTTAAAAGAGAACCTTTTAGAGTATGTAACTCCTCAACAAAGAAAATTTATACCAGATGCTATTGTTACTAAGCTAAAGAGTTTAGTTCTTTTAAAATCAAAAAGAGAACTTAGAGCAATAAAAAGCTTTTATGTAAAAGAGGGAAAAATTAAGGTTACTTTTAGATAATTCATAACATTTTTATTAAAAATAAGATATAAATTCATATTATTTTTATTCTTAAGGAATGGTATGAGTTACGAAATTGAAAAGTTTGATCCAGAGATTTATGAAGCTATTGAAAATGAGCTAAAAAGACAAAATGAGCATCTTGAGATGATTGCTAGTGAAAACTTTACACTTCCAGCAGTGATGGAAGCAATGGGAAGTGTATTTACAAATAAATATGCAGAAGGTTACCCAAATAAAAGATATTATGGCGGATGTGAATATGCAGATAAGGTAGAGCAAATTGCAATAGATAGACTTTGTGAGCTTTTTGATTGTAAATTTGCAAATGTACAACCACACTCTGGAAGCCAAGCAAATGGCGCTGTATATGCTGCGCTTTTAAAACCATATGATAAAATCTTAGGTATGGACTTAAGCCATGGTGGGCATTTAACACATGGAAGTAAGCCAAGCTTTTCTGGTAAAAACTACCAAAGCTTCACTTATGGTGTAGAGCTAGATGGTAGAATTAATTACGATAAAGTATTAGAGATTGCTAAGATTGTTCAGCCAAAAATTATAGTTTGTGGTGCTAGTGCTTATGCTAGAGAGATAGACTTTAAAAAATTCCGTGAAATTGCAGATGAAGTAGGAGCAATACTATTTGC
>JAADEA010000137.1 GCA_013153675.1 Campylobacterota bacterium | reverse complement strand
TAATGATATCTTCTAAAGGAGGAGGAGTTATTGAACTATCTGGTATGGAAGATATTTCATCTAAAGAAGGATTTAATATAATTAGACCTCTTTTAGATTATACAAAAGAAGAGATTCTCTCTTATCTACAAAATAGAAAAATAAAATTTTTTATAGATAAAAGCAATTTTGATATCAAATATGAGAGAAATAGATTTAGACCTATTGTAGAAGAAATAGTAAAAATAAAAGGCAAAAAAGGATTTATTAGAACTTTTAATATATTGCAAAAAGAGGCTAAAAGTATTAAAAAGGGAGCTAAAAAGATATTTAAATCAAAAGAGTTAATTGTTGCTAAAATAGATAATATCTTATTTCTTGATCACTATTTATCTATATATTTAAAAGAGCTAAATTATCTTATATCATTTAAAGAAAGAGAGGCAATCTTAAAAAATAGCTCTATTGTAGTAGGTAGAAAATGGGCTGTTGAGATAGAAAATAATCTCTTATATATTGCACCTTATATTAAAACAACACTCCCAAAAGAGTTTAAAGAGATATGTCGCATAAATAAAATTCCCCCTAAAATAAGGGGATATTTATATAAAGAAAATCTTTGTAACATATTAATAGATACTATACAGAAAAACTATCTTCTATGAGGATCTATTTTTAATAAAATCAAATCTGCAATTAAATTTCCAAGAAGGGTTAAAAGAGCACCAATAATTAAAATCCCCATTATTACTGGATAATCTCTACTTAAAGCTGCTTGAAAAAATAAAAGTCCCATTCCATTAATTGAAAAAATTTGCTCTAAAATAACACTTCCACCAAGAAGCCCTGGAAGAGATAGCCCCATAATAGTTACAATAAAAGGCATTAAATTAGGATATATATATCTTTTAATAATCATCTTTTCACTAATGCCTCTTGCTTTAGCAAAAAAGATATAATCACTCTTTAAAATATCAATTGTAAGAGACCTTACATATAAAAGAAGAGAACCAAATCCTACAAATACAACAACAAAAATAGGCAATATTAAATGATATGCCATATCAATATATTTAGCTATCCCACTTTTTGGCTCAACTCCTTCAAGACCTGCTATTGGAAACCAACCAAGCTTTAATCCAAAAATATAAATAACTAAAAGTGCTAAATAAAAAGATGGGGTTGCATAACTCAAAAGAGACAACTCTTTTGCAATCTTTTCATATTTACCACCCTTTAGAGCACTTTTAATTCCAAAATGAAAAGCTAAAAAGAATATAATAATCATAGATACTATATTAATAGTAAGAGTTATTCCTATTCTACTTTTTATCTCATCTATCACCCTATTTCCAGAGGCAAAAGATACTCCAAAATCAAGATGTAAAATTGCTTTTAACCACAAAAAATATTGCTCTAAAAGAGGTTTATTTAATCCATATACCTCTTTTAAATGTTCAATTGCCTCTTTTGTCATATTTGGATTTAACTCTCCAGCAAAAAAGAAGCTATTTGGAGCCATATGGACTACCAAAAAGGTAATAATTGATATTAAAAACATCATTACAACCAAATAGGCTACCTTTTTTGCAAAAATAATAAAAAAATCTCTCATCTTTTAACCTCAATGCCACCTTTTATAATTTTAAAAAATTCATCTGCTTTTAATGAGGCACTTCCTACTAATACTCCATCTATTTTATCTATTTTCATAATATCTTTTATATTAGAACTCTTAACACTTCCTCCATATAGTAAAGGGGCATCAAAATATTTTTTTAAAATATCAGCTACTTCTTTAATATCTTCAATTTTAGCACTTACTCCAGTACCTATTGCCCAAATTGGCTCATATGCAACAATTAAATTTTTATACTCTAAATCTATTCCCTCAAACTCCTTTAATAAAAACTCCTCTAACGCCTCTTTCCCTTTTTTTCTAACTTCTAAAGGCTCACCTATACAATAGATAATATTAAAATTGTGTTTGCTAAAAAATTGATACTTTTTTGCAATAAATTCTTGAGACTCTTTTAAAATTTCTCTTCTTTCACTATGACCAATTAAAAGTGTATTAATATTAAACTCTCTTAGCTGTTCTAATCCTATCTCTCCCGTATAGGCTCCATTTTGGGCAAAAAAAGCATTTTGAGCACCAATTAAAAGCTCCCTATCTTCTATTAGAGCGGTAGCTGGAGGGAAAATAAAGATTTTACTATCTTGTATATCTAATGTGGCTAATAGCCCTTTTAACTCTTTTAAATAACTAACTGTAGAGCTTCTTGTATGGTTCATTTTAAAATTTGCTGCAAATATCATTACTCTGCCTCCAATGCAACAATTCCTGGCAACTCTTCACCCTCAAGAAGTTTCAAACTTGCTCCTCCTCCTGTACTTACAAAAGTCATCTCATCAATATCCCCTGCTCTTGCAACTACATCTGCTGTATCACCCCCTCCTACAATTGTAGTAGCAAAAGATTCAGCTACATAATGACTCATTTTAATTGATCCTTTTGAGAATTTCTCTACCTCATACACACCCATTGGACCATTCCAAACAATTGTTTGAGCATCGTTTAATACCTCTCTAAATAGTCTACTTGTAGCAGGACCTATATCTAATCCCATCCAATCAGATGGAATCTCTTGAATAGGTAAATATTTAATCGTAGCAGTAGGAGAGATCTCTTTTGCTACTACTACATCAACTGGTAGATAAAACTTTACATTTCTCTCTTTTGCATGATCCATAATCTTCTTAGCCTCTTCAATTAAATCCTCTTCTACTAAAGATTTTCCAACATCAAAACCTAATGCCCTAAAAAATGTAAAAGCCATTCCACCACCAATAATTACTTTATCTACTTTATCTAAAAGCTTATATAGAGCCTGCAATTTTCCAGAGACTTTACTTCCTCCAACAATTGCTACAAAAGGTCTGGCAGGATTTTCTAAAATTTTACTAAAGAAATTTACCTCTTTTGCCAATAAAAACCCAGCTGCTCTTTTATTTTTTGGATAGAATTTTGTAATTGCATCAATTGAAGCATGTTTTCTATGAGAAGCCCCAAAGGCATCATTTATATAAATTTCACCAAAAGAGCTTAGCTCTTTTGCAAAATTTATATCATTTTTTGTCTCTCCCTCATTAAATCTTAAATTTTCTAATAACAATACATCTCCACTCTCCATCTTATTAAATAGCTCTTTTGCCCTTTTACTTACCACCTCTGGAGATTTAGAATCATCAAAATAGAGATTATTTTTAAGTTTTAATAGAGTATCAAGCCTTTTATATACATCATACAAACTTAATCTCTCATCAAATTCGCCAGCTTTTGGTCTTTCATAATGAGAACATAAAACAACCCTACATCCTCTATCTATACAATACCTAATAGTTGGTAGAGCCTCTCTAATTCTTCTATCATCTGTAATATTTCCAAACTCATCTTTTGGAACATTAAAATCACATCTAATTAAAACACTTTTATTATCAATATCAATATCTCTAATAATATTAAACATACTACTCCTTTGGGGCAAATTTAAAAATTTAATGATAATATTTTAAGATATTTTCTCTAAGGGAGAGGCTAAATTTATTAAAAAGTTATAAAATGGATAATTTTTGCAAAAGAAAAGGAGCAGCTCTCTTTGGTGGAAGTTTTGACCCTCCACATAATGGACATATAGAGATAGTTAAAGAGGTATTAAAACTACCCTATATCACTCAAGTAGTTATTGTTCCAACATGGAAAAATCCTTTTAAAGCAAAATTTAACGCTCCACCACAAAAAAGATTTGAATGGATTAAAAAGAGCTTTAATTTTAAAGATATATCAATTAGCGATTTTGAAATATCTCAAAATAGAAGTGTATATACAATTGAAACATTTAAACATTTAAGAAAAACTATTAATATCTCATATATTATAATAGGCTCTGACAATCTAAAAGATATTGAAAAATGGAAAGACTTTGAGGAGTTAAATAGATCAATTTGTTGGATAGTTATAAAAAGAGGCACAATAGATAAAAATATTTTAAAATTAAAACACTATTTAATAATTGATTTTAACAATGAAATTAGTTCTACTTATATTAGAGAAAAAAGAGATTTTTCTCAAGTTCCTTTAGTAATAAAAGAAGATGTAGAAAAATTTTATAAAGGAGATAGATGAATATAGAAGATAGAATTGAATCAATTGTAGATTTAATAGATACAAAAAAGGGTGAAGAGATCGTAACAATTGATCTTAAAGATAAAGATTGTCAGAG
>JAADEA010000150.1 GCA_013153675.1 Campylobacterota bacterium | reverse complement strand
TGATTCCTTTTGTTACTATTTCTCCTTCTATTGATCCTCCTTTTTGAACCTCTAATAGTTTAGATGCTACGATTTTTCCTTTTAATTCTCCTCCTATTTTAATAGTTTCACTTTTAAATTCAACAGCTTCTACTTTTCCGAAATTTAATATTTCAATTATCTCTTTTGTAAAAGTAGTTCCACTAAATTTCCCATCGATATATGCTCTATTTCCTTGGATATTTCCTTCTACTTTTCCATATTTTGTAATTTCTACCACCTCACAAAATATATCTCCTCTAAATTGTCCCTCAATTTTTACTTTTTGTGCTCTAATATTCCCTATAACATTTGCACTTTTATCTATAATTACAATATCATCCATCTCTATATCCCCATTTACTTTTCCCCTTACCACTAATGAGCCACATCCTTCAATTTTTCCCTCTAAATTTGTACATCCTGTTAAAAGAGCTGCATCAGATGGTGCTTTTATAATTTCATCTTTTTGGGGGAGGATAGGTTCTTTTATCTCTTTTATCTCCTCTTTTGTCTCTTGCTCTTCTATAATTGGTGTAAAAGTTTTCTTTTTTGAGCCAAATAGTGCCATCTATTCTCCTTTTGATTGAAGTAACTTAAAAAATTGTATCAAAAAAAAGTATAAAAAAGAATATAAAAAAAGGGAAGATTTTTTATATAAATAGGACTTATCTTTGAGATAAGATATAAAATTATTTTAAATGTGTCATTTTTGTTGGATTTATCTTAGGTTTATGCCATAAATTTCATGATATAGTTTTATAGCAAATCTATCTGTCATTGATGCGATATAATCAGCTATTACTCTATTTTTATTTTTGTATTTTAATTCTTCTCTCCATTGGATAGGTAATATATTTGGCTCTTTTTCTATGGCTAAAAATAGTTCTCTTACAGCTTTTTTACCTGCTTCCATTTTTATAACGATATTTGGATGTTTATATAATTTTTTGTGAAGTTCTTTTTTCAATAAAGATAGCTCTTTTTTAATCTCTTTACTAAAGCCAATTTGTAAATCTTTATCTGCTAAAATTTTTGATGATAGAGGATCTTTGGATTTTTTTAAATATGGGCTATTTTTAGAATTTTGAATAAAATCTACTACTAAAATTTTAATAATTGCTGCTACAAAACGGTGGCGAAATATTTTTTTATCTTTTTGACTAATACCTTCTTTTTCTACTTCTAAAAAAGCTCTTTTAGCAAGAGGATTATTATAAAAATCTTCAAAAGATATTAAATTATATTTTATTCCATCATCAATATCATGACTTACATAGGCGATAGTATCTGCATTATCTACTACAATTGCTTCTAATGAAGGATGATAATCTAAATTAAAATTCTCTTTTACCCATTTAGGATGAAAGCTTTTTTTATAAGGATAAGAGTGTTTTAAAACCCCTTCTAAAGTAGCATAAGTTAGGTTTAATCCTCTAAACTCTTTATATCTTTTTTCTAAAGAGGTTAATATTCTAAAAGATTGGAAATTGTGCTCAAAGCCATTTTGATTTCCTTTCTCTTTTAAAATTTTATCCAACTCATCTCCACCAGAGTGTCCAAAAGGGGTATGTCCTAAATCATGGGCTAATGCTATTGCTTCTGTTAGAGTTTCATTTAGTCCTAATTCTCTTGATAGAGTTCTTGCTATTTGGCTAACTTCAAGAGAGTGGGTTAATCTTGTTCTAAAATAATCTCCCTCATGATTTATAAAGACTTGAGTTTTATATTCAAGTCTTCTAAAAGAACTTGAATGAATTATTCTGTCTCTATCCCTTGAGTAGGGGTCTCTAAAATCATCTAAAAAAGGATAAAATCTTTCATAAGGTTTCATTTTTATCCTTAAGTTATTTTAAGCTTAGATATAATTGTATCAAAAAAGAAAAGAGGAATGAGTTATGAGAGTAAGGTTGCTACATTTTACTCCTTTAGAAGTTTGTGCTCATGCTATTAGAACATGTTGGCAAAGTTTTGATAAAAGTGATAAAGGCGGAAAGAGGGATAGAGAATTAATTGAAAGGGTAGGGAATAAGTATCGTCATTCTTCTACTTTAGAACATTTAGTATATACATTTTATATTCAAGGAATTAGTAGAGCTTTATTACAAGAGTTAGCAAGGCATAGAATGGCTTCATTATCTGTTAAAAGTACGCGTTATACTCTAAAAGAGTTAAAAAGTGAAGATGAGTTTAGTACAGAAGATTTAGAAAGAGCTTCTAAATATATAGTTTTGACTCATAATGAAGATGTGGATAAAACTTCAATCTTAGCATTAGAGAATTTAAGAAAGTTACTAAAAAAAGGAATAAGTAACGATATTGCAAAATATGCTTTGCCAGAGTGTTATAAAACAGAACTTACATGGACTATTAATGGAAGAAGTTTGCAAAATTTTTTATCTTTAAGAAGTAGTAAAAGTGCTTTATGGGAGATTAGGAAATTAAGTTATATGATTTATGATAATTTGCCTAAAGATCATCAATATTTATATAGTGAATTTCTTGAAAGTTTTGAAGAAAATAGTGGAGAGTAGTTATGAAAAAGGTGGTTTTACTATTTTTAGTTTCTCTTTTCTTTTTAAAAGCAGACATTATAGATATAGTAAATAGGAGTAATAGCTCATATAAATCTCTTTTAAAAGAGTTATATTTACTAAATAATAAAGAGCTATTTTGGGTAGATAAGCCCTCTTTATATAGTAGCTTAATTAGAGTTTTAAATATGGATAGATATAACTATCTCCATAAAAATCTAAATAGAACTTTAATTACACAGTATGCTTTTAAAAGGGATACTAAAGGATTAAATAGACTTGAGAGGGAATATTTTGATCTTATTTTAAGTGATGCTTTTTTAAGACTTTTGCATTTTGTAAGAGTTGGTGATGTTGATTGGAATTTAGTAAAGCAAAAGATGAAAATTTTAAAAAAAGAGCAAGATATCCATGCTATATGGGAATTAACGCCTAAAAAGATGCCTTTGGCAAAAGATATATATCCACATCTAAAAAGAGGTGATCTTCAAAGATATTTAGAGAGCCAAATTGGTCAAAGAAGGAGATATAATAAATTAATTGCTCTTTTAAAGCGATATGAAGAGATGCCTCCTTTTAGAAAGATTAAAAATGGAAGGATTCTAAAATATAAAGATAGAAGTAGAAGAATTTATGAGATTAAAAGAAGATTAAGATTATTTGGAGATTTTCCACAAAGTGGTTCTATTAATAGAAATTTTGATAGAGATTTGGCTTTTGCACTTGCAAGATTTAAAAAGAGGATGAATTTAGCTCCAGGAGCTTTTATTGATAATAGGGTAATTTACTATTTAAACTTGCCTAAAGAAGAGTATATTAAAACTATTATTGTAAATTTAGCTAAAACAAAATTATATCCTCCATATTTTGAGAAAGAGTATGTAGAGGTAAATATTCCAGAGTTTATGCTTAGATATTATAAAAATGGTAAAGTGATATTTAAAAGTGAGATAGTTGCTGGTATGATAGAGAGACCTACCCCAATTTTTAGTGATTTTTTGGAATATGTAGTATTAAATCCTACTTGGACTATACCTCCTACTGTTTTAAAAAAAGATTTTTTTCCAGCTTTAAAAGAGGATCCATCTATTATAAAGAGTTCTAAACTCCATTTTTTTAGAGGTTCAAAAGAGGTATTTCCATCAGTATCTAAAATTTTAAGTTATGAAAATAAAATTGAATCTTTTCCTTATAGAATTGTTCAAGCTCCAGGTGCTGATAATGCCCTTGGAAAGATGAAGTTTATGTTTCCAAATAAATATAGTGTCTATCTTCATGATACTCCTCATAAAAAAGCATTTGCATATAGATATAGGTTGTATAGTTCGGGTTGTATGAGGGTAGCTTCACCAAGAGAATTTTTAGAATCATTAAGACCAGTTTTGGTATCAAATCCTTCAAGTGCTACATTAGATAGAATTTTATCTACTAATAAGATGGTAAGGTTTAATTTAAAGAGAAAAATTCCAATTCATATTGTATATTTTACTATTGCGTGGGAATATGGATCTCCAAGATTTTTATATGATGTATATTTATATGATAAAATGATATGGGAATCGATGGCTGGACATAAAAAGAGTACATTTGTTGTGCCTCAGAAGAGACTTGAGAAAAGTAGATATGGAAATTAAGGAGAGTATGTGAGAAAAACAAAAATTGTGGTTACTATTGGACCTGCAACTCAAAGCTATGATAAGGTGGAAGCTTTAATTAAAAGGGGAGTAAATATTTTTAGATTAAA
>JAADEA010000070.1 GCA_013153675.1 Campylobacterota bacterium | reverse complement strand
ACTATGCTTTGTTGGAGGGGTATTATTATATTGCCTATTTAGCTTTGCATAATGAAGTAGAGATGGCAAAAAATATATTAAAAGCTAAAAATATTAAAGAGATACTACTTAATTTAAATAAAAAAACTTACCTTAATAATGCTATTGCTTTGGCAAAAAGTTGGGGATATGAATGTATTGAAAAGAAAAGATATATAAAAACATATAAAAATGGGGGTAGATATCTTCTTAAATTTAGGAAAATTTTATGAATAGAGGTTTAATTGAGATGATTATTGCTACCTTTATTTGGGGTAGCACACCATTAATGGGTATATTTTCTCATTTACCAAGTGGAGTTTTTGTATTTTTTAGAGTTCTTTTTGCCTTTTGGTTTTTATTATATTTTTCAATTAGATATTATGGATTAAGAGAGTTTTTAAATATAAAGCACTTTTTACCTCTTTTGCTAAGTGGGGTAGCATTAGCAATTAATTGGATATTTTTCTTTTGGGCATTAGAATATAGTGATGTATCTACGGTAGTAATAATATATTATAGTGGTCCTATTATCTCCTTGCTTTTAGCATCTATATTTTTAAAAGAGAGGATCAACTTTTATATTATTTTAGGAGTTATTTTAGCTTTTTTAGGTGTAGTTGTTAGTAGTAATGGATTTACTTTTAATAAAGGAGCTATTTTAGCTATCTTTGCAGCTATTAGTTATGGACTTTTGGGATTTTTTTCTAAGATTGCAACAATCTATCACAAGGCTCTTATTGTAACTACATGGCAGATATTAATTTCGATTTTTATTACACTTCCATATCTATTTTTGCAAGAGTGGCATTTTAGTATTAATGCAATGATAATAGCTCTAATTACAGCAATTGTTCATACAGCAATAGCTCTTTTTTTGTGGTATGACGCTCTTAAATATATAAAAGTATCTATTGCTTCTATATTACAATATTTAGATATTGTATTTTCAATGATTTTAGCTTATATATTTTTAGATCAAATTCCTTTACTAAATCAAATAATAGGTGCTATTTTAATAGTAGTTGCTGGCATTTTAGTTACATTTAAAAGAGTCTAAAATAGAGCCTAAGGCAAGGCTCTATTAATGAGATGATGGAAGAAGTTTTTGTAAGAATGTTACTACACTTCTTACAGAAGCACCAGATGCGCCAGCTGGATTTTCTCCCCATGGATGTTCTACAAAGGCTGGACCTGCAATATCTAAATGGAGCCATTTATCTTTGTTATCTTCTTCAATAAATTCATCTAAAAATAGGGCTGCTGTAATTGCTCCTCCATATCTTGTATTTGAGATATTGCAAATATCAGCTACTTTGCTCTTGAGTGTCTTTTTTAGATATCTATTAAATGGAAGGTAAGCGCTAAATTCTCCAGCGACCTTAGTAGCATATTTCATCTTATCTACTAATTTTTCATTATGCCCTAAAATTCCAAAAGTATACTCTCCAAGTCCAACTACACAAGCTCCAGTTAATGTGGCAATATCAATAATATAATCGCTCTTTACCTTCTCTTGTGCATAAGTTAAAAGGTCTGCTAATACAAGTCTTCCTTCTGCATCTGTATTTCTAACCTCTATGCTCTTTTTGCTTTTACTAATTAAAATATCATCAGGTTTATATGCATCTCCTCCAATCATATTCTCTACTGCTCCAATAAAACCATGCACTTCTATTGGGAAATTTAATTGGGCAACTGCTATAATAATTCCTAGAACTGCTGCTGCCCCACTCTTATCAGATTTCATTGTAACCATAAAATCAGATGGTTTTAAACTAAGTCCTCCACTATCATAAGTAAGTCCCTTACCTATTAAGGAGATAGTAGCAATTGGATCTTGAGGCTTATAGCTTAAGTGTATAACTTTTGGTTTATGTCTGCTTGCTCTTGCTACTGCTAAAAGAGCATTCATCTCCTCTTTTTTAATCTCTTTTTTACCTAAAATATTGCACTCTATATTTAACTCTTTTGCTTTTTTAGCGGCAATTTGTGCAAATTTTTTAGGATATAGATCATCTGGAGGAGTATTTACAATATCTCTTGTGAAATTTACTGCCTCAGCTACTATTTTTGCTTTTTGAATTGTGCGTAAAATTGAATCAATATTTATTTCAAAGCCATTATACTCTTCTATGGATAGATATAGCTTTTCTATCTTATTTGCTTTTTGGCTTTTATATTTATCAAAATTGTAATTTCCAAGGATTGCTCCTTCAATTTGTCCTTTTAAAGTAGCTGTGCAGTTTTGATGATGTAAATATATACCCATTTTAGCACTTTTATAATTTTTACCAATTAAATATCTAAAGGCAGTTGCAGTTGCGCTTCTAATATCTTGACTTTTAATTGATTTAGCTCCTACAAAAATTCTATTTTCAGTAGGTAAAAAGGCTACTTCATCTTGAGAGCCTTTAAAGTTCATCTCTTCTAAAATATCTTTATAGTTATCTACAAAGTGTTGATCAAAATTTTCATTAATAACTATAACTACTTCAATATCTGCATCAATTTCACTTAATAGTTTCTCTTTAAACTTTATTTTCATATATTCTCCTTCTTATCAAAATCTAAAATCTCTTTTGCTTGCATCATATCTTTATCTCCTCTTCCAGAGAGATTAATTAAAATTATTTTATCTTTTATTTTTTCTTTTGGTAATTTTTTTAGATATGCAATTGCATGAGAACTTTCAAAAGCAGGAATAATTCCTTCTTTTTGAGAGAGCCATACAAAGGCTTCGAGTGCTTCTTTATCAGTAATATGGTCATATTTAACTTTATTTAACTCTTTTAAATAGGCATGTTCTGGTCCAATTCCAGGATAGTCAAGTCCAGCTGATATTGAATGAGCTTCTAAAATTTGTCCATCTTCATCTTGTAATAGGTAGCTCATTTGTCCATGTAATACTCCAGGAGATCCTTTTGCTAAGGAAGCTCCATGTTTTTTATCAAGTCCTAAACCTCCAGCCTCAATTCCTATACACTCAACACCCTCTTCATCTAAAAAGTGATTAAATATTCCAATTGCATTAGAACCACCTCCAATGCAAGCAATAACCATATTAGGAAGAGCATTTTCTTTTTTTAATATCTCTCTTTTTGCTTCCCAGCCAATAATAGATTGGATATCTCTTACCATCATTGGATAAGGATGTGGTCCTGCAACTGTTCCAATTACATAAAATGTATCTCTTGCATTTGTTACCCAATCTCTAATTGCTTCATTCATGGCATCTTTTAGAGTTTGAGAACCACTATATACAGGATTTACTTTTGCTCCAAGAAGTTTCATTCTAAATACATTTAACTCTTGTCTTTTAACATCTTTAGCACCCATAAATATTTCACACTCTAAATTAAAAAGAGCTGCTACTGTGGCAGTTGCAACTCCATGTTGTCCAGCACCTGTTTCTGCAATAATTCTTTTTTTACCCAACTTTTTTGCTAAAAGGGCTTGAGCTATTGTATGATTTATCTTATGGGCTCCTGTGTGGTTAAGATCTTCCCTTTTTAAATATACTTTTGCTCCTATCTCATTAGAGATATTTTTTGCATAATATAGAGGTGAAGGTCTTCCTACATAATCTTTATAGTAGTAATCTACCTCTTTCCAAAAAGATGAATCAAATCTAACTTTATTGTAGTCTTCTTTTAACTCTTCTAAAATAGGCATTAATGTCTCAGGTACAAATCTACCACCAAATATGCCAAAATGTCCAAGTTCATCTGGATCATATCTACTTGGTTTGGGAATATAGAACTCTTTTTCCATTTTGCCTTACTTTTTAATTTTTGCAAAATTATATCTAAAACTATTTAAGTCTATTTCTTTTTACCTTTTAAAAAGCTCTTATATTTTCTTAATTTTGCTTTTTCTACTTTATATAGAGTAATATTTGCTAAATGATCTTTATATGATATGCTAAATCTATGATAGCCATTTATTGTTCTAACAAAGTATAAATAACCAAGTTTTGGGGGATTTAGTGCAGCTTTTAGCGCATCAATTGAAACACTACAAAGAGGTTTTGGAGGTAATCCTTTATGATAATAGGTATTATATTTACTTTTATCATTTCTTATTCTATATGGAGTTACTGGAGTGTGAGAATATTTTCCATAATTTAGTGTCGCATCAATTTGTAGGGGAATGTCTCTATTTAATCTATTGTAAATTACTGCTGCAATTAGGGGCATTTCTTCTTTGTGGTGGGTCTCTTTTTGAATAATAGAAGCTATAATTAGATACTTTTCAAACTCTTTTGGAGAGTATTTCTTTTTATATTTTAAAGATAG
>JAADEA010000043.1 GCA_013153675.1 Campylobacterota bacterium | reverse complement strand
ATCGCGGGGTAGAGCAGCCTGGTAGCTCGTCGGGCTCATAACCCGAAGGTCGGAGGTTCAAATCCTCCCCCCGCAACCAATTTTATTTTTTTAAATTATTAAATTAACTTTTTTATTATCTCTTCTAATTTTTCAACTCTTCTTTCTAAAAGTGTAATTTTCTCTTCTAAAGATAGCTTTTTAGATGAATTGTTTTGGGAAGAGTTATCTTTATAGTCTCTATCTTCAATATATTTTATTCCATCTATCTCTTTTACTCTTAATTTTTTGCTATTAAAAATTTTAATTGCTTGAAAAAGGCTAATTTTATACTTTTTGGCATACTCTTTTAGAGTAATAAAGTTTTGTTCCATTAAGACTCCTTTGATAGCTCTTCTATCCACTCTTTAAAATTTGCATCACTTGGCATTCTCCAATCGGCTCTTGGAGAAAGACTTATAGTTCCCACTTTTGGACCATCTGGCATAGCAGATCTTTTAAATTGTTGAGTAAAAAATCTTTTTATAAATATAGATAACCACTTTTTAATAGTTTCTTCTTGATATTTTCCTTTAAATGCTATTTTGGCTAAAAACAATATCTTTTTGGGGGTAAAAGAGTGTTTTATAAAATGATATAAAAAGAAGTCATGAAGCTCATATGGACCTATAATATCCTCTGTTTTTTGGGTAATTTTATTATCTTTTGCAGGAAGTAGTTCAGGTGAGATTGGAGTATCTAAAATATCTTTTAAAATAGGAGCAATATTTTCTTCTTTTGTAAAATATTCAATTAAATATTTGATTAATGTTTTTGGAATAGAGCTATTTACATTATACATACTCATATGATCCCCATTATAAGTGCTCCATCCTAAAGCAATTTCACTTAAATCACCTGTTCCTACTACAAGAGCGTTTAATTTATTTGCCAAATTCATTAAAATTGATGTTCTAACTCTTGCTTGAACATTTTCATAAGTTACATCATGAACATTTATATCATGTCCTATTGCCTTAAATTCTTCTATTGTAAGATTTTTTATATCTATCTCTTTTAGAGTAACACCTAAAGCATTTGCAAGCTCTTTTGCATTATTCAATGTTCTATTTGTTGTTCCAAAGCCAGGCATTGTAATAGCAATAATGTCTTTTGGATCTTTATTAGAGAGGTTAAAGGCTTTATTGGTTACTAAAAGAGCTAATGTTGAATCCAATCCTCCAGATAATCCTAAGATAGCTTTATTAATTTTAGCTCTTTTTAATCTATTAATAAGTCCATACGCTTGAATTGTAGTGATCTCTTTAGCTCTTTGATCTTGATCTTTTTTATCTTTTGGAACAAAAGGGAGGGGATCTATAAAAATTGAGATATTTTTTGGAATATTTAATCTATTTAACTCAATAATTCTAATATCTTCTATTTTTGAGTCACTAAAAGATGTTTCACTTACTCTAATATTATTTAATCTCTCTCCATCAATATCAGCATATATATAGTGACTATTTGGAGTATATCTTTTACCTCTTTTTACCACTCTTCCATATTCTGCTATTATTAGATCTCCTCCAAATACCATATCTGTGGTGCTATCTGTTACATTTGTAGAAGAGTAGATATATGAGGCTATTAATCTTGCACTTTGTGTTCTAACTAACTCCTCTCTATATTGTGCTTTTCCTATAAGTTCATTACTTGCACTTAGATTAAATATAAAATTTGCTCCATTACTTGCTAAATAGTTGCTTGGAGGAGTAATGCTCCATAGATCTTCACAAATCTCTACCCCAAAAGTTAGCTCTTTATTATCACTAAATAGTAAATCTACTCCAAAAGGAATCTTTTTTGAAAAAAGAGTGATATATTCATTTTTAATATCTATTCCACTATTAAATACTCTCTTTTCATAAAACTCTTTTTTATTTGGTAGGTAACTTTTTGGAACAACTCCTAATATATCTCCATTTTGTATAATAAATGCTACATTATATAGCCTATTTTTATATCTTACTACTCCTCCAATAATTAAGACTATATTTAGATCTTTTGTAGCTTTTAGAATATTTTCAATTTCACTGTAGTAGTTAATTAATAACTCTTTTTGAAAAAAGAGATCTCTATTATCATATCCACTTAGAGTTAATTCTGGAAATAAAATAATAGAGACCTCTTTATTATTGGCATCTTTTGCTATTTTTATTACCTCTTTTGCATTTTGTGAAATATTGGTTAAATCAAGCTCTATTGTTGCAGCAGCTACTCTATAAAATCCAAACATAGAGAAATCCTTTAAGATAGATAATCTAAATTATATCAAGGAGAGATTAACCTCTTATAATCTCTCCTGGGTAGCTAATAATTCCATAAGTGAGGTTTCCTATATGTTTAAAGCCTTGAGATTTTAATATATGTTGGATTTGATAGCTTCTACTTCCAGTATGGCAATATAAAATTAAATATTCATCTTTTCTATTTTGTATCTTTTCAATCCAATCATAAAATTGTGATGTAGGCCAAAGCTCATCAGTTCCTTTAATATGCCCCATCATATATTCCATATGTTCTCTTACGTCAATTAGTTTAAAATCTACCATTTTAAGCTCTCTTGCTTCTATTAAAGATTCAAGCTCATCTCCATCTAATTGTTCTTTTTGAAGCAAGAACTCTGCTTCTTCTTTTGTAAGACCTCTTGAGTGGAGATGAACTGCCTCTTCAATCTCTTTTTCTTTTCTCTTTTTTTGGGCATATTCTGGAGTACAGAAGATTCCACAATGGCATACTCCATCTTCTGGAATCTCTTTTTCTAATGCTGGTTTACAAGGACATATTCTATTATCTGCTTTTTTTCTCTCTTCTTCTGTCTTTCCTTGCACTAAAAAACATGGGCAATATCTCTTACCATATATAAGTTTATTTCTTGTAAGACCCATTGCCACGCTCTCATTAATCTCATCATCTGGATTTTGAACAAAGCCAAATTGTTTATTAACTTTTTCTACAAATCTCCAAGTTCTCTCTAATTCCATCTGAAATTCTGGAGAATTTGGATCTATATTTTTATTCATATATTCTATCCTTTCAATTTTTTTGGCAATTGTATCAAAACTACTTAATATCTTTAATATGCTCAATAAAATCTTTTGGTTTTATAAAACCAGTTAGAGATTTTTCATTTAAATATGTTCCGTTACTATCAAAAAATATTATATTTGGTGCACCAAATAGTTTAAAATGTTTTAATATCTTTTGATCATCTTTACTATTTTTTGTAATATCAATTTTAATAAATTTAAATCTTTTCATAGCTTTTTGAACATCTTTGTTTGGAAAGGTAATTGTTGCAAGTTCACTACAAGCTGCACAATTTTCTTTTCCAATATCTACAATTACTGGTTTTTTAGCATTTTTTACCTCTTCTAAAAGTTTTTCTAATGTATATCCTTTTGCCTCATTTACAATAACTTCTTCTTTTTTAATAACTTTCGAAGATGTAAAAGGTTCAAGTGGTCTAAGAGAAGATTTGGCTCCAGCAAGTGCTCCAATAAATTCAATTGTTCCTAATATTAATAAAAAGTAGGCAAAGATAGATAATAAAATTTTAAAGCCACTTCTCTTTTCAAATATACCTATAAAGAGAGCAACTCCTACTAATAAGGAGGCAATTAATATCATATATAGCTCTTGAGGTATTACTCCTCTTATAATATAAATTGCCATAGCAAGCATTAAAATACCAAAAGTTTGAGATACTCTTACCATCCAGCCACCAGGTTTTGGAACAAGATTTTTTGCTCCAGCACCTACTAATAATAAAGGAAGTCCAGCACCCATTCCCATTACAAAAAGAGATATACCTCCAAGCAGAGCATTTCCACTCATAGATATAAATAGTATTGCACCACTAATTACAGGAGCTGTACATGTTCCAACAATTAATGCGGAAATAGCCCCCATTATAGCTGTTCCTATTACTCCTTTACCTTCCCCTTTTGAGCTAATTTTATTTAACTTATTTTGCCATGAAGCAGGAAGAGCTAAATCAAAATATCCAAATAAGGATAGAGCAAGTGCTACAAATATAAGGGCAATGGGAATAATTATAAATGGATTATTCATATTTGCTTGAATATCAAAATTTAATAAGCCAGCCACTACTCCAATAAGAGCATATGTAAATGACATAGAAACTACATATACTAATGATATAAAGAAAGATTTTCCTCTTGAGATCTCTTTACCACCTGCTTGTTGAATTATAATAGATGATAATATTGGAACCATTGGTAATATACACGGAGTAAATGATAAAAGAACACCTACAAAGAAAAAGAGAGTTAAATAAAAT
>JAADEA010000116.1 GCA_013153675.1 Campylobacterota bacterium | reverse complement strand
TTAGAAGTTTTTCTATGCTTTTAGCTATATTTGCTAATTTTTTATTCATTAATCCTTGTTGGTTTATTGTTTTAGTAAGATTTTTTTTAGATCTTTTTATATTTTTATTAATATTTTTACTCTCTTTTGAATTTATCTCTTGAAACAACTTTGATGGAGAAATAGCAAATAAAACTATAAAAGCCAAAGGAAATATAATAAATACTCTTTTCATCTCTTACCCTTCTGGAACCTCTTGACTTTTAATAGCTACAAATAGCACTGAGAAAAATACTATTACAAGAGCTATCAGTAAAAGAAGAAAAAAATCTCCAATACTAAATAGAGTTACTGAATTATTCTTTAAATATGAAATATCTAAATTTGGAACAATTTTAAATTGAATATATAAAAAAAGAGCCATATTTATTAAAGTAGCTATAAGAGCATCTATTGAAGCCATCTTAAATAAAACTCCACTTCTTAACATCATAGGGGCACCAAAAATCTCCATTATTCTCATTCTCTCTCTATGTGCAAGCTGCCAAACCTCCATTTGTTTAATTACTAAAAATATACTAATAATAAAAAGGATTCCCACAAAAAGATTCAATAAAAACTTAATAAAACGAAAGAGCGAATATTTAGTATGATAGCTCTCTCCAAAGATCTCAACTCTTGTAATTTGATTATCACTTAATATCCTCTTTTTTATCTTTTTAATCTCATCTATTGAGAGATATTGATTTAGATATACTTTATAAAAATATGGAAGATCCTTCATTATAGCAGCCACAGCAGAATTCTCCATTCCAGCTGTAACCTCTTTTGCAATTTGTGCTTTATTCATTATCTTTATAGAGGAGATATAAGGAGATATCTTTTTAGGCCAACTATTAGAAAGAGGCTTTTTACTTACAATTAAAATAGAGTAATTACTCTTTAATTTCTCTTCTATATTTTTAGTAACTCTATTAAAAACCAAAATAAACTCTATTCCCATTAACATAGCCACAAGAGGAAAAATAAACATAATATGTTCTTTAATGGATTTCATGAATGCCCCCATTTTCTATAATAAAATGTCTATAATTTATATTAAAAATTTGTGGTATTCTATGGGTTACTACTACCACTGTTGTATTAAATTGTGTACAAACATTCTCTAATAGATCCCATACAACTCCTGAAGAGAATTCATCAAGATTTCCTGTTGGTTCATCTGCTAATATTAAAAAGGGATTTTTAGAAAGAGCTCTTGCAACCCCTACTCTTTGCTGCTCACCTCCACTTAGCTCTAATGGATATTTATCTGCATACTCACTCAATCTTACATGTGCTAAAAGCTTTTTTGCTTGAACTTTTTGAATATCTAAGTTATATCCAGCAATAATTAAAGGCAAAATTACATTCTTTTCAACAGTCCACTCATTAATTAATTTATAATCTTGAAATACAATTCCAAGTTTTTGTCTCAAAAGTAAAAGATCTCTTCTTTTTATCTTATTCATATCATAACCGCCAACTTTAAGCTCACCTTTAAATGGTTTAATTTGACCATAGAAAGATTTTAATAGAGTAGATTTACCACTACCACTTGGACCAGTAATAAATACAAAATCTCCTCTATTAATTTTAAAAGTAGCATTCTCAATTACAATTTTTCTACCTTTATCATATGCTAAAGTTAATTTTTTTGCCTCTATATCAACTTTATTATCTTTTTTCATTGCAGCACCTCTTTTATCTTTTGATGAGCTAAATATGATGAATTTATCTTTACTGGTTCAGTTGGAAAATATGATACTTCTTTATCTTTTATTATTAAGAACTTATGTTCAGGTCTATTAAAATCCCCAAAAGATAATTCTATTAAAAATCCACTACCATCTATCATCTCAAAAACCCTTTTAAAATGGAGGAAAAAATCTTCAAATACAAAAGGCTCTTTTTTTAAAGAGATAATCTTCTCTTTATTAACTAAAATATTAAAAGTAAAATCAAAATCTCTACTCTTAGGTAAACTATCTTCTATTGAATAGAAATAGATAGTATATATATCCTTATTCTCTCTTCTCCACCTTGCCTCATATTTGCTAATTACTTCTAACGAGAGATTTTTAAAGATAGATACTCTAAAATCTCTAAATTTATCAGCCTCTTGTAATGAGTAGTAATAATAATTTTTACTATCGCTTCTTAACTCTAAATAAGAATCTTTTTTTAAAACTCTAAAACTCTCTTTTAAAAAGTGTTGATTGATAACTCTTCTATGAGGCTTCTTATCCCATGGTACAGGAAAGTGAAGATATATTATATCTAAAAAGTTTGAAGGCAAAATCTCAAGGAGTAATCTTGCATCATAATTGACTACTAAAATATTTTTTAATCTATTTATATTTATCTGCTTTAGCAACTGCTCTATTGATGGAGTATGAATCTCTATTCCTATATATAAATTATTTGGATTCTTCTTAGCTTGATATAAAATATGCCTTCCACTTCCAAAACCTATCTCTAAGCAGACCTTTTCAAAATCTTTTGCAATATCTTCAATATTATAAAAATATCTAATATCTTTTAAATACTCTCTTGCCTTTTTAACTCTATTTGGATATAGATTAATATTTGCTCCTACTATATCTAAATCTAACTTAGTAGCAATCTCTCCTAAAAGCTCTTTTATTATCTCACTATCATTAATTCTACTAACCTTTTCTGGCTTAATTAATATTAAATTATCTTTAGATTTAATCTCTAATAAAAATTTTTCCTTCTTATAATCTACCCCTGCCATATATAAATCATCTCTTTTTATATCTTTAGCTAAAAAATCGATAAAATCTAACTCTCTTAATCTTTCTATATTAAACTTTTTTACTTTTATATGAGGCATACTACCACCTTGGCTTTACTTGAAGCTCTCTGCTTACTAAACCAACAAAGCCATCTACACTTCTTGGAATAATTCTATATTTAAAAGCAATTCCATTAGTAGCTGTGGTATCAATATACTCTGGAACAAGTCTTCCCTTTACAGTAGCTAAATATTTCCACTCTTTATTTGGAGCTTTTCTTTGAATCATATATTCATATACAATTGGATTTGGATGTGGTTTCCAAAGAAGTTTAACCACCCCAAAATCTACCCTTTTTGCCAATTTAAAATCTACACTTTTAAAAGGTGGTTGAGATTTTACTTTAATTACTTTTCCATGAAGAGACTCTTTAATCCCAACAAAAGTGGTAAAAGTATAAAAATATACAGTCGAAGGTTTAATAGAATAATCTACAAAATGGGTACTATATCTATATCTAATAGTAGCAATCTTTTCAAATACCTGCTTTACTCCAGCCTTTGCTACTGCTCTATATACATTAATTCCCTCAACTCTTGGATCTTTTATCTCATTCCACTCAAATCCAATAGAGGTTCTATCAACTGCTACTTTTAAATTTTTAATAACAGGCAATGTATCATCTAACACAAAAGCAAAAAGATCTATATTAAAAAGAGTTACCATTAAAAGAGCTCTTAAGCCACTCTTTATCAATCTCAACATACTCTTCACCTTTATTAAAATTATTTACTATATACTCTCTCATATCCTCAAACAAAGGAGCTACAACCTCTAAAGGTTTTTTTGTTCGAGGATGAATTAGATAGATTAAATATGCATGTAAAAAAATTCTATGGTTAAAATTTACACTTTTTGGAGCATATAGTTCATCTCCTAAAATATACCTATTTAAAGAGGATAGATGCACTCTAATTTGATGGGTTCTTCCACTATATAATTTAGCACCTATAAGCTCTTCTTGATTTTTTCCCTCTAATATCTTTACAAATCTACTCTTTGCCTCTTTCCCATAATCTACAACAGCCATTTTTAACCTATTTTTAGGATTTCTACCAATAGGCTTAACTATCTCTATATTATCCTTTAGAGGATAATTTATTATTGCTAAATAGTATCTTCCCATACTTCTATTTTGAAGCTGAGCTGCTAACTCTTTGTGGACATAGTTATTCTTAGCAATAACAATTGCACCTGTTGTATCTTTATCTAAACGATGAACTATCCCAAATCTCTCCTCTCCATTAATAGTAGATAGAGAGATTCCCTCCTTTTTTAACCAATCTACTAATGTAGCCTCTTTTACTGAAGGAGCACTATGGACTACCAAATTTGAAGGTTTATTTAAAATCAAAATATCTTCATCTTCATATAACTTTTCTATATCTATATCTATTTGCTCTATTTTGCTCTTTTTTGCTTCAATAAATTTATAATCTACTCTATCTCCCTCTTTTATCTTAAAAGATGGTTTTTGAATTAAATTACCATTTACTTTAACTAAACTACTCTTTATTAACTTTTCAATCT